>NZ_JBCGFQ010000022.1:0-94136 GCF_040984075.1 Pseudomonas sp. I2 | reverse complement strand
CTCCCCAGCCCCGGCAGCGTCCCTAGAATCAAGACTTCCCTCCGGCCCGAGACGACACTCATGACCGACCTGAACATCGAACCTGCAAGCCGTCTGGTCCCTGTCCGGGAGTTGTTCGGCATCGACTCCAGCATGCGTGTACCGGTGCTTCTCGCGCCAAACGAACTGGTGCCGGAGAGCGATGCGGCCTATCGCTTCAACCCGGAAGTCACGCTGGCGATTCTCGCCGGCTTCACCCGCAATCGCCGGGTGATGCTGCAGGGCTTGCACGGCAGCGGCAAGTCGACCCATATCGAACAAGTCGCCGCGCGGCTCAACTGGCCTTGCACGCGCGTCAACCTGGACGGCCATATCAGCCGCCTGGACCTGATCGGCAAGGACGGCATCGTGCTGCGTGAAGGGAAACAGGTCACCGAATTCCAGGAAGGCATCTTGCCCTGGGCACTGCGCCGCCCCATGGCGCTGATCTTCGACGAGTACGACGCCGGTCGTCCGGACGTCATGTTCGTGATCCAGCGCATTCTCGAACGCGACGGCAAACTCAACCTGCTCGACCAGAACCAGGTGATCCATCCGCACCCATCGTTCCGCTTGTTCGCCACCGCCAATACCGTGGGCCTGGGCAATCTGAACGGGCTTTACAACGGCACCCAGGTGCTCAACCAGGCGCAACTGGATCGCTGGAACATCGTCGCCACCCTGAACTACCTGCCCCAGGCCGAAGAAGTCGCGATCGTCGCGGCGCGGGTGCCGCACCTGGTCGCCCGACACGGCGAACGGTTGCTGGAACAGATGGTGGCGGTGGCCGACCTGACCCGGCAAGGTTTCGCCGCAGGCGACCTGTCGACCCTGATGTCGCCGCGCTGTGTCATTTCCTGGGCGGAAAACATGGAGATCTTCAGCGACCCGGCGCTGGCCTTCCGCCTGACGTTCCTCAACAAATGCGACGAAGCCGAGCGACCAATCGTCGCCGAATATTACCAACGCTGTTTCGACCAGGAGCTGGCCGAATCGGCGCTCCCTTTGCTGGCACTGGCCTGATCCCTCACAGGAAGCCCCCATGACCCCACCGCCACGCCGCGAGAAACGCCAGCAACAACTCGAGGAACTCTGCGCGGCGACACTGCGCGCACTGTCCGGTGAACGGCGCGTACGCTACCGCGGTGGCCTGCTGGAAGTACGTGAACGGCACGTCCCGGTGCGCGCACCGCACCTGCACCCTGACCCCGAACGCGACGAGAGCCACGCCTGGCGCGGGGTGGCCGACAGCCTGGCACTGCGCTTGAAACACAGCGACCAGGCGCTGGTCCACCAGGTTCTCCCAGCCCAACCTATCGAACGCCTGGTGTTCGAACTGCTCGAGCAACTGCGCGTCGAGTCGTTGGTGGGCGACAGCCATCCAGGCGTCCAGCGCAACCTGATGCGGCGCTTCGAACAGTGGAGCCAGCAGTTTCTCGACGCCGGGCACACCGAAGGGCACATCGGCCTGCTGCTTTTCACCCTGGCACAGATGAGCTGGATCCTGCTGTGTGGCGGCCGCGCCGGGGAGCAGATGGAGATGCTCATCGAAGCGCCACGCCTGAGCCTGCTCGGCCATTTTGGCGCGGCCTTCGGGCTGCTGCGCCGCTGTCGCCACGATCAGGCAGCGTTCACCGAGCATGCCTTGCTGATTGCCGCCAAGGTGCAGGAACTGATCGAGCACCTGGATGCCGAACCGTTCGATGACGACCAGGGCAACGTCGCTGAAGCCGACAAAAAAGCGCGTCTGGCCTTCGCCCTGCTGCTGGATGTGAATCAGGATAGCGAGGGCGATATCAGTGACGGTGGTGCTGCCCAAGGTAATCCACGAGGCGGCAACGACGCCTTCGCTTACCAGGTATTCAGCCGCGACTACGATTGCGAACACAACGCTGCCAGCCTGGTGCGGCCCGAAACGTTGCGTGACCTGCGCCAGCGCCTGGACCGTCACCTGGCGGGCCAGGGCCTGAACCTGCCGCGCCTGGCCAAGCGCCTGGGTGCCCTGTTGGCAGTGCCTCGCCGAGATGGCTGGGCCTTCGCCCAGCGCGACGGACAGATCGATGCCGGGCGCCTCAGCCGCCTGATCATCAGCCCCGAGCAACGCGAGATCTTTCGCCATGAGCGCGAACGCCCGCACAGTGATTGCCTGGTCAGCCTGCTGATCGACAACTCCGGCTCCATGCGCAACCACATCGAGCACATCGCCCTGCTGGCTGACGCCTTCAGCCGAGCCCTGGAACTGGCTGGTGCTCGCAGTGAAATACTCGGTTTCACGACCGGCCAATGGAATGGCGGGCGTCTTTTGAAGCGTTGGCGCGGCATGGGCCAACCCGCCAACCCAGGAAGGCTCAACGAACTTAGCCACCTGGTCTACAAGGATGCCGAAACGCCCTGGCGCCGCGCCCGCCCCAGCATCGCCGCGCTGCTCAAGGCCGACCTTTTCCGCGAAGGCATCGATGGCGAGGCGCTCCTCTGGGCCCGCCAGCGGCTGCTGCAGCGTGATGCACGCCGGCGCATCCTGATCGTCATCTGCGACGGTTGCCCGATGGACAGCGCCACCCAGCAGACCAACCAGCAGGACATCCTCGACCTGCACCTCAAGCAAGTAACGCGACAGATCGAGCAGGAGGGCCGCATCGAGTTGTATGCCCTCGGCGTCGGCCTGGACCTGAGCGCCTATTACCGCCAGAGCCTGGAGCTGGATTTGTCGCGCAGCCTGGACAATGCCGTATTCGACGAGATCCTGCGTCTGCTCAACGGCCGATGACCGTCAGTCAAGCGACATTGACGCTGCATTACCCCCCATCGCCGGCAAGCCAGTTCTCATTCTTTGATTCAGCGGGGCCCCTGTGGGAGCGGGCTTGCCCGCGAAGAATGCAACGCGGTGTATGGCACCGGCTTCGCCGGTGTTCGCGGCGGTTCGACGCCTCGACAAGCCCGCTTGCTCCCACAGGGTATAGCGGCGCTCGCTGGGGCTCGTTCTCTGCACACCAGTGCAGAGAGCTCGGCTGAAAAGCACTTGGGGCCTGTGCGGTCAATTCGCTCGTTCGAATTGACCGCACAGGCCCCCAGGACAGCGTACTAAGCGTGTGGCAACGGTTAGCTGCTCACCGGTATGACGGTGGGCAGGCCTTTGAGACGCCGCCAGATACTGCGCGTGATGAACGCCAACACCAGAATCGCCAGGCTGACGACCCCCAGCGCCAACGGCATGCGCTGCTCGGGAATGAAGGCCATGCCGGCGACGATACCGAGCATGCCAAGAATGGCGACATAGGTCAGGTAGGGATAGCACCACATCCGCACTTTGAGCTTCTCTGGCGCCTCGCGCTCCAGCTTCGCACGCAAACGCAGCTGGGACAGGGCGATCAGCACATAGACGAAGATCGCCACGGTGCCGTAGGAGTTGACCAGGAAGGCGAAGATGGTGTCCGGCGAGACGTACGACATGATCACCGACAGGTAGCCGAATATCGTGCCGAAGAAGATCGCACGGCGCGGCACGCCGCGTGCGGACAGCTTGGCCAGGCTGCGCGGAGCATCGCCGCGCTTGGTCAGCGCGAACAGCATGCGTGAAGACGCATAGATGCCCGAGTTGAGGCAGGACAGCACTGCCGTCAGCACGATGGCGTTCATCACGTGCGCGACCCAGTCGAAGCCCATGGCTGCCAGGGCGCTGGAGTACGGCGTGAGCATGGCAGGGGAGTTCCACGGGACGAGGGTGACCACCAGGAGGATCGAGCCGACATAGAAGAACAGAACGCGGGTGATCACCGAGTTGGTCGCCCGCGCGACAGAGCGCACCGGATCGGAGGATTCGGCAGCAGCCACGGTGACGATCTCCGCACCGAAATAGAACCCGGTCGCAGCCACCGCCCCCGTCAGCACCGGGCCGATGCCGTTGGGCATGAAGCCGCCGTGGTCGAGCATCGAACTCAGCCCGTGCTGGGTTTCGGTCGGCCACATGCCCAGCAAGTACAGCCCGCCCAAAAGCAGGAACACCAGGATCGCGGCGACCTTGATCGAGGAAAACCAGAACTCGAACTCGCCAAAGGAAGCGACCGAGGCCAGGTTGGTGAAGGTCAGGATGATCATCAGCGTCAGGCTGATGGCCCAGGCCGGGACATCCGGCAACCAGAACTGAATGAGCGAAGCGCCGGCCACGGCCTCTACCGCGACGACGATCACCCAGAAATACCAATACATCCAGCCGGAGAGGAACCCCGCCAGCTGGCTCGTTTGTGGATGATCGGCCCATGCCATGCGCGCATATTCGTAGAACGACCCGACGGCGGGTATGGCGCAAGCCATTTCGCCGAGCATGCGCATGATCAAGATGACCAGTACACCTGTGACCAGAAAGGAAAGCAGGGCCGCAGGCCCCGCAGACTGGATGACCACACCGCTGCCGACGAACAGGCCGGCACCGATGACACCACCCAAGGCGATCATGGCCATGTGACGTTGCTTGAGTCCCGATTGCAGGCCGCCGTTGGATTGCTCCGGGCGGTTTTGTTGAGGTACGGACATGCTGCTCACCCCATTCGTTATTGTTTTAGGTTGAAAGGCAGTAGAGAAGCGGCCGGGTATCGATCTTAGATAGGGGGAACGAACCTGGCTGCCTACGCAGTGTCTTCCTGGGGTGCAGAACTTTTTAGGACCAATTCCGGCACGCGGCTGGAGCCACGTGGGGACGTCGATCGTGTTCCCGATCGCAGCAAATTGCCCAAGATCCAGTGCCCCTGGCTCCATGACTGATGCCGTGGCCTGTGGGAGATTACACAACCCTTCGGGCAGCGCTACGCAGAGAACATACGGTTGACGAAGGCCCCCTGCGACGAAATGCCAGCAACGGGCCATTGCCTCGACGATCCCGGCAGTGGGATGATTCGTAATTGCAACGAATTCTCATCAAGGCCTCGCCGTGTCTCCCAAGCTTCTCCTCGCCGAAGACGATTCCCATCTGCGCCAGGACCTGGAACGCCACTTCCACGACCGAGGCTTCGCCGTGCACGCCTGCGCAAGCGGCACCCAGGCCCTGGACGCCATGCGTCAGGGCGGGTTCGACCTGGTCCTCCTGGACATCATGCTGCCCGGCGTCGATGGCCTCAGCCTGCTGGACGACCTACGACAGCGCCAGGCGGTACCGGTGATGCTGATGTCGGCCCTGGGCGCCGAGCAGGACCGTATCAGCGGTTTCACCCGTGGGGCCGACGACTACCTGCCCAAGCCCTTCAGCCTCGCCGAGCTGGACGCCCGGGTCGATGCCCTGCTGCGCCGCGTGGCCCTCGATCGGCGCCAGGCGCAACCTCGAGGTGAAGGCGAGCTGACCCTCGACCAGGGCGCCCAGGATGTCATGCACCAGGGCCGCAATGCCGGCCTCACCGGTTCCGAATACCGCCTGCTGGCGACCCTGCGTGCCCACCCTGGGGAAGCGCTGAGCAAGGCCTTCCTCTACCAGAGCGTCCTGCACCGCCCCTACACCCGCCTGGACCGTGGCCTGGACGTGCATGTCTGCAACCTGCGCCGCAAGCTCGCGGCAATCGGTGCGCAGCATTTGCAGATCCAGGCGGTGCGCGGCCAAGGCTACATCCTGGTCGAAACGGAAGCGTCCTGATGCGCCGTCACCCCCTGCTGTGGAAGCTGGCGCTGCTGCAGGTGTGCTTCTGCCTGCTGCTGACCTGGCTGATCTGGACCTGGGGCCTGTCGGTCGAGCGCCGTACCTACTTCCTCGACCAGGCCGACCGCCTCTACCTGGCACGCTATGCGCAGCAGGCCGAACAGGCATGGCGCAGCGGTGGCGCGGCCGGTGCGCAGGCCTTCCGCCAGCACCTGGCAAAGGCGGAGGACACCTGGGTGGCGCTGGTCGGCCCGCGCCTGGAGAGCCTCGGCACCTCACCGTTGAGCGCCGAGGAGGCGAGCCACCTGACCTTCATGCGCAAGCTCGACTGGCCCATGAGCAAACGCCTGCAGGACGAGCTGCCGTACGTCAGCATCGAGTTCCCCGACCATCCCGAGGACGGCCGCCTGGTCATCCAGTTGCCCGAGCGCCTGCTGCCCACCGGCCTGACCCCATGGACCCACGTGGTCACCCATGGCGTAGCGCCAGCCCTGCTCGCCCTGCTGCTGGGCCTGCTGCTGTATCGCCACCTGGTGGTGCCGCTCAACCGCCTGCGCGACCGTGCCGACGCACTGCGCGCCGATGATCTCGACAGCCCCGGCCTGCCGCTGCTGGAGCGTCGCGACGAGCTGGGCGAGCTGGCCCAGGCCTTCGAGCACATGGCCGGGCGACTGCGCCGGAGCCTGGAGCAACAGCGCCTGTTGCTGCGCACCCTGTCCCATGAACTGCGCACGCCCCTGGCGCGGCTGCGCATCGCCCATGACAGCGGCCTGCCACCGGAGCAGTTGCACGAACGCCTGGGCCGCGAGGTGACGGACATGCAGCGGCTGCTGGAAGACACCCTCGACCTGGCCTGGATGGACACCGAGCATCCGCAGTTGCCCACCGCGCCGGTACTGGTGCTCTCGGTCTGGGAGGCATTGTGCGAGGACAGCTGCTTCGAAAGCGGCTGGGAACGCACCCGGCTGCCCTGTTCGCTAGGCACCGAATGCCGCGTGCAGGCGCACCTGGACAGCCTGGCCCAGGCCCTGGAGAACCTGCTGCGCAACGCCATCCGCCATTCGCCGCCGCAGGGGCGGGTCAGCCTCGATGGCTGGCGCGAGGGCGAGCACTGGCACCTGCGCCTGCGCGACGAGGGCCCTGGGGTGGCACACGGCGACCTGGAACGTATCTTCGAACCCTACCAGCGCCTTCCAGGCAGCGGCGCCGGCTTCGGCCTGGGCCTGGCCATCGCCCGTCGCGCCATCGAACTGCAGGGTGGCCGGCTGTGGGCGAGCAACGCCCACCCTGGCCTGTGCCTGCACCTGGTGCTACCGGCTGCCGAGGAATGTTTAGAAAGTTAATGCGCTTTACTCTCAATTACGAGTAATTATCATCCCTGATCTCCCGCATTCAGCCCGACGTTCCGGAGATCGCAGATGTCGCCCCGCTCACTTCCCCTCGCGCCCTTCCTGCTGTTGTCCAGCGGCCTGCTGGCCAGCGCCGTGCAAGCTGCCAGCCAGCCGCAACCGATCGAACTGGAAAGCCAGACCGTGGTGGCCACCGCCCTGGAGGAGACCAAGCAGGCCCCAGGCGTGTCCATCATCACCGCCGAGGACATCAAGAAGCGCCCGCCGGCCAACGACCTGTCGCAGATCATCCGCACCATGCCGGGGGTCAACCTGACCGGCAACTCCACCAGCGGTCAACGCGGCAACAACCGGCAGATCGATATCCGCGGCATGGGCCCGGAGAACACCCTGATCCTGGTCGATGGCAAGCCGGTCAGCAGCCGCAGCTCGGTCCGCTATGGCTGGCGCGGCGAACGCGACACCCGCGGCGACACCAACTGGGTGCCGGCCGACCAGGTCGAGCGCATCGAGGTGATCCGTGGCCCAGCAGCGGCGCGCTACGGCTCCGGCGCCATGGGAGGGGTGGTCAACATCATCACCAAGCAAGCCTCCAGCCAGACCCACGGCAACGTCACGCTCTACCAGAACTTCCCCCAGCACGGCGACGAAGGCGCCACCAAGCGCATGAGCTTCGGCCTCAGCGGCCCGCTCACCGACAATCTCAGCTATCGCCTGTACGGCAATGTCGCCAGGACCGACGCCGACGACTGGGACATCAACGCCGGCCATGAATCCGCACGTACCGGCAACCAGGCCGGCACCTTGCCCGCCGGTCGCGAGGGGGTGCGTAACAAGGACCTCAACGGCCAGCTGAGCTGGCGCCTGAACCCGGAACAGACCCTGGAGTTCGAAGCAGGCTTCAGCCGCCAGGGCAACATCTATACCGGCGATACCCAGAACACCAACTCCAACGCCAACGTGAAAAGCATGCTTGGCCACGAGACCAACCGCATGTACCGCCAGACCTACTCGGTCACCCATCGCGGCGACTGGGACTTCGGCAGCTCCATGGCCTACCTGCAATACGAGAAGACCCGCAACAGCCGGATCAACGAAGGCCTGGCCGGCGGCACCGAAGGCATCTTCAGCAGCACCGACTTCTACACCTCGACCCTGCGCGGCCTCACCGCCCACGGCGAGCTCAACCTGCCGTTGCAGGCCTGGCGCGACCAGACCCTGACCCTGGGCTCCGAATGGAGCCAGCAGAAGCTCGACGACCCCAGCGCCAACACCCAGAGCACCAGCGAAGGCGGCGCGGTCGGCGGCCTGGACAGTACCGGCCGCGACACCAGTTCCCAGGCGCAGATCTTCTCGCTGTTCGCCGAGGACAACATCGAGCTGATGCCCGGCACCATGCTTACGCCGGCCCTGCGCTTCGACCATCACAGCATCGTCGGTGACAACTGGAGCCCCTCGCTGAACCTGTCCCACGCGCTGAGCGACACCTTCACCCTGAAGGCCGGCATCGCCCGCGCCTACAAGGCGCCGAACCTGTACCAGCTCAACCCCGACTACCTGCTCTACAGCCGCGGCCAGGGTTGCTATGGGCAGACCACCAGTTGCTACCTGCAAGGCAACGAAGACCTCAAGGCCGAGACCAGCGTCAACAAGGAACTGGGTATCGAGTACCAGGCCAACGGCTGGGTCGCCGGCCTGACCTACTTTCGCAACGACTACAAGAACAAGATCGACTCCGGCCTGAGCCCTGTCGGCAATGCCAGCGGCGGTAGCGGCGACTATGCCAACGCCGCCATCTACCAGTGGGAGAACATCCCCAAGGCGCTGGTGGAAGGCCTGGAAGGGACCTTGACCATTCCACTGAGCGAACAGCTGAAGTGGAGCAACAACCTCACCTACATGCTGCAGTCGAAGAACAAGGAAACCGGCGAGACGCTCTCGGTGACCCCGGCCTACACCCTCAACTCGATGCTCGACTGGCAAGCCACCGACGACCTCTCGCTGCAACTGAACGTCGCCTGGTACGGCAAGCAGAAGCCGAAGAAATACGATTATCATGGCGAGCGTGTCACAGGCTCGGCCAACGACCAGTTGGCGCCCTACGCCCTGGTCGGCGCCAGCGGCACCTACGCCATCACCCAGCACCTGAGCCTGACCGCCGGCATCGACAACCTGTTCGACAAGCGCCTGTACCGGGCGGGTAACGCCCAGGGTGTGAACGGTATCGCCGGTGCCGGCGCGGCCACCTACAACGAACCTGGCCGCACCCTCTACACCAGCCTGACCGCGTCCTTCTGAACCCACGACGAGATCGCCCGATGAGCAACATGACCCTGCCCCTGGCCTTGGCGCTGGCCCTCGCGGCCCTGTCGCCTGCTGCCGTGGCGCAGCCGGAGCGCGAGCAGAAGATGGACACCAGCGTGCTGCAGCGCCAGGACCTCGCCTATCGCTTCAGCCACCTCGACCTGGATTCGCTCGACGGCAAGCGGCACTACCGGTTGTGGATCGGCAAGCCCGACCGCCCGGCACCTGCGGGCGGGTATCCAGTGCTGTGGATGCTCGACGGCAATGCCGCGCTGGGTGCCCTGGGCGCCATGCAGTTGGACAGGCTCGCTGCCGGCCAGGCGCCGCTGCTGGTTGCGGTGGGCTACCAGACCGAGCAGCGCATCGAACGCGCCGGGCGCACCTATGACTACACCCCGGCGTTGCCAGGGCAGGCCGACCCGCGCGACCCGTTGACCGGTTTGCCCAGTGGTGGGGTGGATGCGTTCTTCGACCTGCTGGCCCAGCGCATGCGCCCGATGGTCGCCAGCGTCGCGCCCATCGACCTGGAGCGGCAGACGCTGTGGGGGCATTCCTATGGTGGGCTGGCGGTGCTGCATGCGCTGTTCACCCGTCCCGGTGAGTTCAGTGACTATGCGGCGGCCAGCCCTTCGCTGTGGTGGCATGACGGCGCCATCGTGCGCGAGGCCGAAGGGTTGCAACAGCGCCTGGGGAATGACCGCCCGCGCCTGCTGCTGATGCGTGGTGGCGACGAGCCATCCCGGCCGCGTGGCCCGAGCAAGGGCGACGTGGAGCGCCCGGCCCGCCAGCTGAGTGCCGATTTGGCCAAGGTGCCTGGGCTGCAAGTGCGCTTCGAACGCTTCGAAGGGTTAGGGCATGGGCCGATGCTGCCGGCGTCGTTGCAATGGGTGATCGAGTCCATGTCTCGCTAATCCTGGGGCTGCTTTGCAGCCCCACCTGCCCCTCAACCTTTGACGCACACCACCTGCCGTAGGGTATGCACCACCTCCACCAGTTCCCGCTGGGCCCGCATCACGGCATCGATGTCCTTGTAGGCCATGGGGATCTCATCGATCACATCCTTGTCCTTGCGGCACTCCACATGGGCCGTGGCACGACGCTGGTCCTCGACGGAGAAGCGGCTCTTGGCCTTGGTCCGGCTCATCACCCGCCCCGCGCCATGGCTGCACGAACAGAACGACTGCTCGTTACCCAACCCGCGCACGATGAAACTCCTGGCGCCCATCGACCCCGGGATGATGCCCAACTGCCCTTTCTGCGCCGACACCGCGCCCTTGCGCGTCACCAGCACCTCGCGGCCAAAGTGCCGTTCGCGCTGCACATAGTTGTGGTGGCAGTTGACTGCCTCCAGGCTGGCCTGGAAAGGTCTGCCCAGCACCTTGCGGCTGGCCGCGACCACCGCCTGCATCATCAGCTCGCGGTTATGCCGGGCGAAATCCTGTGCCCACTCCACGGCCTCGACGTAATCGGCGAAGTGCCGGCTGCCCTCCTCGAAATAGGCCAGGTCCTTGTCCGGCAGGTTGCCCAGGTGCTGGCGCATGTCGGCCTGGGCCAGCTCGATGAACAGGTTGCCGATGGCATTGCCCACGCCTCGCGAGCCGCTGTGCAGCATGAACCACACGCGGTCGGCCTCATCCAGGCAGACCTCGATGAAATGGTTGCCGCCGCCCAGGGTACCCAGGTGGTGGCGGTTGTTGGTCTTCTCCAGGCGTGGATACTTGTCGACGATCCCCTTGAAGCGCCCTGCCAGCTGGCTCCACACCTGGTCGGCCTGCTTCGGCACGTTGTCCCAGGCGCCCTGGTCGTGGCGGCCGAAGGTCTTGCCGTGGGGCACGGCCTGCTCGATGGCTGTGCGCAGGCCATGCAGGTTGTCCGGCAGGTCGCGGGCATGCAGCGAGGTGCGCGCGGCGATCATGCCGCAGCCGATGTCCACACCCACCGCGGCCGGGATGATCGCGCCCACGGTGGGGATCACGCTGCCGATGGTCGAGCCCTTGCCCAGGTGCACGTCCGGCATCACCGCCAGGTGCTTGTAGATGAACGGCATCCTGGCCGTGTTCATCAGTTGCCGGCGGGCGTCGTCTTCCACCGGCACGCCATCGGTCCACAACTTGACCGGCTTGCCGCCGGCGACTTCGAGAATGTCCATGGGGTCGTTTCCACAAGAGCCTGCCAGTGTCCTGTACGGGACACTCACCATGATACCGCCGAAGGTCGTAGACCGCCGGGTTGCCAGTGGGGTGGTAGCGTGGGGTATGCTTGCCCGGTCTTCAGGGCGGGGTGAAAGTCCCCACCGGCGGTAAATCGAAAGATGAGCCCGCGAGCGCCCCGGCCATGCCGGGGGTCAGCAGACCTGGTGAGATTCCAGGGCCGACGGTCATAGTCCGGATGAAAGAAGGCGTCAGGCGGGGTGCATCCGTTGCCCCTGCGCGCGCGTTTTGTTCGCCCCGAGACGTTCATCGATCATTCACGAGGAGCGTTTCATGTCCACCATGCCTCACCCGCAATTCCCCAACGTCACCGCCGCCATCGCCGCCTTCCAGGCCGGCCGCCCCGTGCTGCTGCTCGACGATGACGACCGCGAGGACGAAGCCGACATCATCGCCGCCGCCGAGAACCTCTCGCTGCAGACCATGGCCATGATGATCCGCGACTGCAGCGGCATCGTCTGCCTGTGCCTGGACGAAGCCACCGTCGATGCCTTGCAACTGGCGCCCATGGTGCAGAACAACCAGGCCCGCCATGGTACCGGCTTCACCGTCAGCATCGAGGCGGCCGAAGGTGTCAGCACCGGCGTTTCTGCCCAGGACCGCATCACCACCATCGAAGCGGCCCTGCGCTCGACCGCAGAGCAACGTCATATCGTCAGTCCCGGGCATGTGTTCCCGCTGCGCGCCCGCAACGGCGGCGTGCTGACACGCCGTGGCCATACCGAAGGCTCGGTGGACCTGGCACGCCTGGCCGGCCTGCGCCCGGCAGCGGTGCTCTGCGAGCTGATGAACCCCGATGGCAGCATGGCCCGCGGCGAACAGGTGACGGTGTATGCCCGCCAGTACAACTTGCCGGTACTGACCATCGAGGAACTGGCCCGCTACCGCGAGGCGATGCTGGCGCCCGAGGCGATGCCTGCCTGATCCTGTAGGCCGGCCTGCACAGGTTCTCTGCTGCTCGATTAGTTACGTTTTGTTCCACTAAGAGGCCCATTTGCCAGCGAATGGGCCCGAATACGACGAACGATACCCTGCGCCAATTTGCTCCCCCTGCCCCGCTCTGCTAGTGTCGCGCCGTTCAAAATGCCACCGAGAATGTCGCCATGGCCCGCAAAAAAGCCTCCATCGATTTCGAGCAATCCCTCGCCGACCTGCAAGCCCTGGTCGAGCGCCTGGAGAACGGCGAGCTGTCGCTGGAAGAGTCGCTGGCCGCCTTCGAGCAAGGCATCGCCCTGACCCGTGACTGCCAGGGCGCCCTGGCCCAGGCCGAGCAGAAGGTGCAGATCCTGCTCGAACGCGACGGCGAACTGGCCGCCCAGCCCTTCGACGCGGAGCCGGAAGCATGATCGCCACCTACCAGGCCAGTTGCCAGGCCCGTGTCGACGCTGCCCTGGCCCCCCTGTTCGAGGCGCCTTCGCCCGAGCTGCAGCGGCTCTACGCGGCCATGCGCTACAGCGTGATGAACGGCGGCAAACGCGTGCGCCCCCTGTTGGCCTACGCCGCCTGCGAAGCCTTCGGCGCCCCGGCCGAACAGGCCAATGGCGCAGCCTGCGCCGTCGAGCTGATCCATGCCTACTCGCTGGTCCATGACGACCTGCCGGCGATGGACGACGACGACCTGCGTCGCGGCCAGCCGACCACCCACAAGGCCTTCGACGAAGCCTGCGCCATCCTCGCCGGCGACGGCCTGCAGAGCCTGGCGTTCGATGCCCTGCTCGATCCGCGCCTGAGCCCGCAGCCCGATGCCATCCGCCTGGCCATGGTCCAGGCCCTGGCCAAGGCCGCCGGCCCCGCCGGCATGGTCGGCGGCCAGGCCATCGACCTCGGTTCGGTGGGGCTGAAACTCGACCAGCAGGCCCTGGAATACATGCACCGGCACAAGACCGGCGCCTTGATCGAGGCCAGCGTACGCCTCGGCGCCCTGGCCAGCGGCCGGGCCAGCCAGGCGCAGCTCGACGCCCTGCAGGCCTATGCCCGGGCCATCGGCCTGGCCTTCCAGGTGCAGGACGACATTCTCGACGTGGAAAGCGATACCGCCACGCTGGGCAAGCGCCAGGGCGCCGATATCGCCCGCGACAAACCCACCTACCCGGCCCTGCTCGGCCTCGAGACGGCCAAAACCTATGCGATCGAGCTGCGCGACCAGGCCCTGGGGGCCCTGGAGGGGTTCGGTGAAAATGCCGAGCCCCTGCGTGCGCTGGCCCGCTATATCGTCGAGCGCCGCCATTAAGCCCTGAGGCTGTGTACGGAGCCGCTTCGCGCCCCAGAACGACAAGGGACCACCTGACCAAGCGGCATCGGAGCAGTCCCACGCCCCCAAGGTCCGTACACCCCGTGGTTGAATGGGCAGCTTTTCCCACAATGGGGTAAACTGCCGCGTCTTCACACCTATAACGACTCGCCTGATGCCCACGACGTTTCAAGAGATCCCCCGCGAACGCCCGGTCACGCCGTTGCTGGACCGCGCCGACACGCCCGCCGGCCTGCGCCGGCTGGCCGAAGCCGACCTGGAGACCCTGGCCGACGAGCTGCGCCAGGAGCTGCTCTACACCGTTGGGCAGACCGGTGGGCATTTCGGTGCAGGCCTCGGCGTCATCGAACTGACGATCGCCCTGCACTACGTCTTCGACACACCCGAAGACCGTCTGGTATGGGACGTCGGCCACCAGGCCTACCCGCACAAGATCCTCACCGGTCGCCGCCAGCGCATGCTCAGCCTGCGCCAGAAGGACGGCATCGCCGCCTTCCCGCGGCGTAGCGAGAGCGAGTACGACACCTTCGGCGTCGGGCACTCCAGCACCTCGATCAGCGCCGCCCTGGGCATGGCCATCGCCGCCCGCCTGCAGAACGACCCGCGCAAGTCGATCGCGGTGATCGGCGACGGCGCCCTGACCGCCGGCATGGCCTTCGAGGCGCTGAACCACGCCCAGGAAGTCGATGCCGACATGCTGGTGATCCTCAACGACAACGACATGTCGATCTCGCGCAACGTCGGCGGGCTGTCCAACTACCTGGCCAAGATCCTCTCCAGCCGTACCTACGCGAGCATGCGCGAGGGCAGCAAGAAGGTCCTGTCGCGCCTGCCCGGCGCCTGGGAAATCGCCCGTCGCACCGAGGAATACGCCAAGGGCATGCTGGTACCCGGCACCCTGTTCGAGGAACTGGGCTGGAACTATATCGGCCCGATCGACGGCCACGACCTGCCGACGCTGATCGCCACCCTGCGCAACATGCGCGACCTCAAGGGGCCGCAGTTCCTGCATGTGGTGACCAAGAAGGGCAAGGGCTTCGCCCCCGCCGAAGTGGACCCGATCGGCTACCACGCCATCACCAAGCTCGAGCCCGCCGACAAACCGGCCGCGCCGAAGAAAACCAGCGGCCCGAAGTATTCCGCCGTGTTCGGCCAATGGCTGTGCGACATGGCCGCCGCCGACAACCGCTTGGTGGGCATCACCCCGGCGATGAAGGAAGGCTCGGACCTGGTGGCCTTCAGCGAACGCTACCCGCAACGCTACTTCGACGTGGCCATCGCCGAACAGCACGCGGTCACGCTCGCCGCGGGCATGGCCTGCGAAGGCGCCAAGCCGGTGGTGGCGATCTACTCGACCTTCCTCCAGCGAGCCTACGACCAGTTGATCCACGACGTGGCGGTGCAGAACCTCGACGTGCTGTTCGCCATCGACCGGGCCGGCCTGGTCGGCGAGGACGGCCCGACCCATGCCGGCAGCTTCGATCTTTCGTACCTGCGCTGCATCCCCGGCATGCTGGTGATGACCCCTAGCGACGAGAACGAGCTGCGCAAGATGCTCAGCACCGGCCACCTGTACAACGGCCCCGCTGCTGTGCGCTACCCACGCGGCACCGGCCCCAACGCGCCGATCAGCGGCGACCTGGAGCCGCTGGAAATCGGCAAGGGCGTGGTGCGCCGCCAAGGCGGCAAGGTCGCCCTGCTGGTATTCGGCGTGCAACTGGCCGATGCCATGAAAGTGGCCGAAGGCATCGACGCCACCGTGGTCGACATGCGCTTCGTCAAACCACTGGACGAGGCCCTGGTGCTCGAGCTGGCCGCCAGCCATGAGTTGCTGGTGACCATCGAGGAAAACGCCATCATGGGTGGCGCCGGTGCCGCGGTGGGCGAGTTCCTGGCCCGCGAGGCAGTGCTCAAGCCGCTGCTGCACCTAGGGCTGCCGGATATCTATGTGGAACACGCCAAGCCGGCGCAGATGCTGGCCGAATGCGGGCTGGATGCCGCGGGTATCGAAGCGTCGGTACGCGCCCGGATGGACAAGCTCGGCCTGTAAGTAAATCCAAGGGGCTGCCTTGCAGCCCTTCGCGGGCAAGCCCGCTTCCACAGGTACAGCGCAACGCTGAAATCGACACGCTCTCTGTGGGAGCGGGCTTGCCCGCGAATGCGATGGAACTGCCAATGAAGATCCCAGCCCTCACCACCGCCCTGCTCTGCCTCCCCAGCACCCTGCTGGCCGCCGAACCCGACCGCGACGACGCCCTCAAGCTGCCCGACGTGCTGATCAGCGCCAGCCGCCAGGTGGAATCGCGCAGCGCCACCAGCGCTGCCAACACGGTGTTCACCCGTACCGACATCGACCGCCTGCAACCGTCCAGCGTCACCGACCTGCTGACCCGCGTCCCTGGCGTGCAGGTCGCACCCACGGGCGGGCGTGGCAGCCTGCCAGGCATCTTCATCCGGGGCACCAAGTCGGCCCAGAGCCTGGTGCTGGTCGATGGCGTGCGCATCGCCAATGCCACCTCCGGCGACAGCGGCCTGCAGTTTCTCGACATCGACCAGATCGAACGGGTCGAAGTGCTGCGCGGCTCGCGCTCGGCGGTCTATGGCAGCGATGCCATTGGTGGGGTCATCCAGATCTTCACCCGTCGTGGCAATGCTGCCGGCCTGCAGCCACGCCTGCGCCTGGCGGCGGGCAGCCACCAGACCTTCCAGCGCAGCCTGGGGCTGTCCGGTGGCGATGGCCAGACCCGCTTCAACCTCGGCGCCAGCCTGGACGAAACCGCCGGCATCGACTCGACCGGCCCCTCCTTCGCCAGCGATGGTGACCATGACGCCTATCGCAACAAGTCGTTCAACCTGAGCCTGAGCCACAGCTTCGGCGAGCGCTTCGAGGCGGGGCTGAACCTGCTCGACAGCCGTGGCCGCAGCGAATACGACAACCCGTTCGGACGCTTCGACCCGACCACCTTCGAAAGCTTTGGGCAGGCGCCCTACACCGACTTCACCGTCAGCAGCCTGGGCACCTACCTCGACGCCCGGCTCACCGACGCCTGGACGTCGCGCCTGGAGCTGAGTCATGGCGAAAACCGCGACAAGAAGCGCGACAAGCTCAGCGACGAAGGCAGCGTGTTCAATACCTACCGCGACCAGGCGACCTGGCAGAACGACCTGACGCTGAACGAACAACACCTCCTGCTGGTGGGCGCCGACTGGTACCAGGACCGCGTGCATGGCAGCACCGACTTCGCCGAGGACAGCCGCTGGAATCGCGCAGCCTTCCTCCAGCACCGCTTCAGCGGCGAACACTTCTCCACCGAGTTAGGCGTGCGCCGCGACCAGAACCAGCAGTTCGGCGGCCAGACCACCTGGAGCGGCAGCCTCAGCGTGCCGTTGAACGCCAACAACGATGTGTTGTTGTCGTACAGCGAAGGCTTCCGCGCACCAACCTTCAACGACCTGTACTACCCGATGTTCAGCAACCCGAACCTGGACCCAGAGCGCTCCAGGAGCTACGAGTTGCAATGGCGCAGCCGCATCGGCGCCAGCACCCGCCTGGAGACCTCGCTGTACCGCACCGACCTGCGTGACGCCATCATCTTCGGCGAAGGCTCGATCCCACGTAACGTGGCCTCGGCGCGCATCAACGGCCTGGAGATGGCCCTGAGCCAGGAGTGGGCCGGCTGGCAGTCCCGCCTGGGCCTGGCCCTGGTCGACCCGCGCGACCGCGACACCGGCCATACCCTCGCCCGTCGGGCCCGACGCACCCTGAGCCTGGACCTGGACCGCCAGTTCGAGCGGTTCGGCGTGGGGGCCAGTTGGCAGGCCGTCAGCAGCAGCTACGACGACGAAGCCAATCGCAACGCGCTCGGCGGCTACGGTCTGCTTGGCCTGCGCGGCAGCTGGAAGGCGAGCGAAGAACTGAAGCTTGAGATGAAGCTCGACAACCTGCTGGACAAAACCTACAGCCGCGCCCTGTACAGCTACGACAACGCCAGCTACGGCTACCGCGAGGAAGGCCGTACCTGGTTGCTGAGCGTCACCTGGACGCCGGCGCTCTAGCCGCCAGCAGCGCACACAGGCGCGCCGTGGCTTCGATCATCTGGCCACTGGGCCGCTCCAGGCCCTTGTCCGGCACCACCAGCAGGCGACCGTCGGCCACGGCACGCAACCGCGGCCAGGCCTTCCAACTGCCCAACTGCGCCGGGTCGCCGGCCAGGATCACCTGCGGGTCGCGCAGCAGCACCGACTCCACGCTGACCTGCGGCGCCGGCTGGCGCAGGTCCTCGAATACATTGCGCGCACCGCACACGCGCAGGGCATCGCTGACGATCTGCTGGCCGCCGAGGGTGTAAAGCGGCCTGTCCCAGACCTGGTAGAAGACCTGCAATGGCTGTTCGCGGTGGTAGCGCTCACGCAGCTCCCGCAGGCGTTCGCGCAGGGAGGCCGCGTAAGCCTGGCCTTGCGCCTTGCGCCCCAGGCGCACGGCGATGGCCTCGATCTGCTCGACGAGCTGGTCGAGGTCGTGGGGTTGGCCGACGAACGTAGCGATGCCCAGGCGCTTGAGCTGGTCGCGCTGGGCCGGCGCCACACTGTCGGGCCACAGCAACAGCAGGTCGGGTTCGAGGCTGAGCAAACGCTCCATGTCGAGTTGGCCGTGGCGCCCCACCGAAGGCAAGCCAGCCAGCGCTGCCGGCCGCTCGCCGCCGTCGAGCACGCCTACCAGCAGGTCGTCGGCCTGCAGTTCGGTAACGATCTCGGTCATCGAAGGCGCCAGGCTGACCACCCGTGGGCCACTGTCGGCCAACGCAGCGAAGGACAGCAGCGACAACAGGCAGCAAAGGATGCGCATCAGCCCAACTGACGGGGAATACGGTAGAGGTAGAGCAACACCACGCTGGAGATCGCCAGGAGGACCTGCGGTACCGCCTCCAGGCCGACCAGCACCGAAAACGCCGCCACCCAGGCGGGGAAACAGGCGAACAGCATGGCCAGGCGTCGAGCCTGGGCCAGGGCGATCCAGGCCTGCGGCTCTTCGGCCGAGCCCAGGGCCTTGGAGGTGTCTATCAAGGCGCGCTTGTAGGCACCGAAGCGCGGCAGGCTGAGGAACATGCTCGCCGCACCGGCGATGAACAACGGCATGGCCAGCACGGGGATCAGCGCATCGCCCCCACCGAAGGCCCAGGCCATCACCGGCAGGGGCAATAGCCCCACCGCCAGGTATTGCCACCAGGCCAGGGCCAGGCGCCGCTTCACCTCGCCACGGGTCACGCCTGGGGCACCTCGCCCTGATGCTCGTTGCCCATCATGTGGCCGAGCTTGCCGGCCTTGGTAGCCAGGTAGTGGCGGTTGTGCGGGTTGTGCCCAGTGTGCAGCGGCACGCGCTCGGCGACATTGATGCCCATGCCGGTCAGTGCCTTGACCTTGCGCGGGTTGTTGGTCATCAGCCGCAGCGACTTCACGCCCAGGTGCTCGAGCATCGGCAGGCACATGGCGTAGTCGCGCTGGTCGGCGGCGAAGCCCAGGCGCTCGTTGGCCTCTACGGTATCGGCACCGCCGTCCTGCAGCTCATAGGCGCGGATCTTGTTCAGCAGGCCGATACCCCGGCCTTCCTGGCGCAAATACAGCAGCACGCCACGGCCTTCACGGGCGATGGCCTGCAACGCGGCCTCCAGCTGCGAGCCGCAGTCGCAACGCTGGCTGAACAGTGCATCGCCGGTCAGGCATTCGGAATGCAGGCGCCCCAGCACCGGCTCGCCGTCGCCGATGTCACCCAGGCTGAGCACGACATGCTCACGGCCAGTGGCTTCGTCGAGAAAGCCATGCATGGTGAAGATCGCGAAGGGAGTCGGGAGTTTCGAGGCGGCGACAAAGACGACGGGCACGTTGTGCTCCTGATAAGTAGGAAATTTCATGTGGGCCGATTGTATCAGCAGGCCAGCGCCCATGCGCAGGCTGAATATCGCGGCTTAAGATCGAAAAGTTCGATGCATGGAATGCGTGGGCTGTTCACTGAGGGCCAATGGAGCCGCTAGGCGTGTACGCATGAATCAGTGCGGCTGGCTGTCCGCCGTGAACGGATACGGCTGCTTCCAATGCTCGAAGATCGGCTCCAGCTCACCGCTGCGCACCAACTGCGCCATGCGCCGGTCGAACAGCTCGCGCAGGGCCTTGGCCTGTTCGCTGCGGGCAAAGGCCAGGTACAGCGGCAACTCGGCCACATGGGTACGGCGCCAACGCTCAGGCTGGGCAGCCTGGTCGAGCACATAGTCGACCTCGGTCAGGGCATCGATGTAGAAGTCCACACGGTCATGCTCGAGCATCGGCAGGATGCCTTCACGCCGCTGGATCTCGCGAAAATGCTTAACGTTGGGCAGGTAGTGCTGGAACTCGTAGCCGCGCACCCAGGCCAGCCGGTACTGGCCGATGGTCTCGAGCGTCGGCTCGGGCTTGCCGACCAGGCCCAGGGCATAGATATGGTCCATGTCGAAGTGCCAGCGCGGGTAGAGGTTGTCGGCGTTCTCCTCCTTGTAGGAGCCCACCCAGGCATCGGCCTCGCCGCGCCTGACCAACCCCACCGCCCGGCTGTAGGGCGCGCTCTGGGTCACGACCTGCACCCCGGCTGGTTCGAACACCTTGCGCAGCACGTCCCAGGCCAGCCCTGTACCATCGGCGTTGGTGTAGTCGAGCCATTCCTCGCTGACCAGGTGGATCTGCGGCGGCACGCCCTCGCCCTCGGCCGCCTGCAGCCCAGGGGCAAGCAACAGCAACATCGCCAGCAGCACAGTCCTTATGGCCATCGACCCGCTCCCTTCGTCAGGCAACCACCCACACCAGAATCTGCATACCCAGCCAGGCGAAGACGCCAGCCAGGATATCGTCGAGCATGATCCCGACGCCCCCATGCACGTGCCGGTCGACCCAGCGGATCGGCCACGGCTTGAGGATGTCGAAGAAACGGAACATCAGGAACCCCGCCAGCAGCCATTGCCAGCCTTCCGGCACCAGCCACAGGGTGATCCACATGCCGACCATCTCGTCCCAGACAATGCCTTCATGGTCGTGCACGCGCAAGTCGTTGGCGACCTTGCCGCACAGCCAGAAGCCGAACAGCATGGTGATCCCCAGCAACAGCCAGTAGCCCCAGTCCGGCAACATCTGCCACAGCGGGATGAACGGCAGCGCCACCAGCGAGCCCCAGGTCCCGGGGGCCTTGGGCAGGGTGCCGGAGCCGAAGCCGAAGGCGATGAAGTGCCAGGGGTTGCGCCAGACCGAAGGCGGAACGAACTCCGCGGGCACCTGGTTGGGGTGGTCGGTCACGGTGTCTCCCTAAAATGTTGATAGCCCCGTTGTGTCGGGGTGATGTCCCGGCCCTGCCGGTCACGCAGGGTGACGCCCTGGCCCGCGAGCACGCGGCCGATGACGTGGACGCCACTGCGCTCCTGCAGGGATGAAAGTTGTGCTTCAGGCAGCGTGAACGCCAGCACGTAGTCGTCGCCACCGGTGAGTGCCGCCTGCAGGGCGGCGTCACGCCCGAGGAAGGCTTCCAGGGCCGGCGAGAAGGGCACCTGCTCGACGCTCAGCTCCAGGGCGACGCCGGATGCCTTGGCGATATGCCCGGCATCGGCCAGCAGCCCATCGGAGATATCCAGCGCCGCGCTGGCCCGGCCGCGCAGCAGTTGGCCCAGGGCGAGCTGGGGCATGGGCGACCAATAGTGGGCGAGCAGCGGCTCGGCGATGTCGGCTGGCGCCTGGCGCTCGCCCAACACCAGCGGCAAGGCCCCCGCCGCGTTCCCCAGGCACCCGCCGACGCACAGCAGGTCTCCCGGCCGGGCGCCGCTGCGGCGCAGGGCCTGCCCTGCCGGCGTCTTGCCGAACACGGTCACGGTGATGCTCAAGGGGCCACGGGTGGTATCGCCGCCGATCAGGCTGACACCACAACGCTGGGCCATGCGGTCGAGGCCGTCGGCGTAGCGCCTGAGCCAGTCGGCCCCGACCTCGGGCAAGGTCAGGGCGAGGGTGAAGCCGATAGGGTCGGCCCCCATGGCGGCCAGGTCGCTGACCGCCACGGCCAGGGCGCGCTGGCCGAGCAGCAGCGGGTCGCAGGCGGTGGGGAAATGCACGCCCTCGACCAGGGTATCGGTGGACACCGCCAACTGTTCGCCAGCGGGCAGCTCCAGCAGGGCGCAGTCGTCACCGATACCGAGCACCACGCCTTCGCCACCCCGCGCACAGGACGCGGCGGCGAAGTAATGGCGGATCAGCTCGAACTCACCCATGGTCCGTCGGCGCCGCGATCAGCGCCTGGCTGCCTTGACTTCCGCTTCGCGCAGCATCGGCGCGAGCTTGTCCAGCACACCGTTGACGAACTTGTGGCCATCGGTGGCACCGAAGACCTTGGCCAGCTCGACACCTTCGTTGATCACTACGCGATACGGTACGTCGACGCGCTTGATGAACTCCCAGGTGGACAGGCGCAGCACCGCCAGCTCGACCGGGTCGAGCTCGTCCAGTGCCAGGTCCAGGCAGGGCGCCAGGGCCTTGTCGATCTCGCCCTTGATCGCCGGGACCCCATGCAGGATCTCGCGGAAATAGGCGCCATCGACATCGGAGAAATCGTTGTCGACCCGGAACTGAGCCTCGATCTCGTTCAGCGAATGCTGGGCCATGTGCCACTGGTACAGCGCCTGGGTCGCGAGCTTGCGGGCTTCGCGGCGCTTGGCGCTCTTCGAGGGCTTGCCGGCATCCGCCGCGCGTGGCTCGCGCGGGTTGAAACGATCGCTTTCGTCGCTAATCACTTGGCCTCCAACTGCGCCAGCAGGCTGACCATTTCCAGGGCGGACAGGGCCGCTTCGGCGCCTTTGTTGCCAGCCTTGGTGCCGGAGCGCTCGATGGCCTGCTCGATGGAGTCGACGGTCAGGACGCCGAAGGCCACCGGAACACCGAACTCCATGGACACCTGGGCCAGGCCCTTGGTGCACTCGCCCGCCACGTATTCGAAGTGTGGGGTACCGCCACGGATCACCGCGCCCAGGGCGACGATCGCGGAGTACTCGCCTTGTTGGGCGACTTTCTGTGCAACCAGCGGGATCTCGAAGGCGCCAGGGGCACGGATGATGGTGATGTCGCTTTCGCTGACGCCATGGCGTACCAGGGCATCAACGGCACCGCTCACCAGGCTTTCGACGACGAAGCTGTTGAAGCGGCCAACCACCAAAGCATAGCGACCTTTGGGGGCGATGAAGGTACCTTCGATGGTCTTCAGGGTCATTCCGGTGTTCTCATCTTGAAGAGCGAGGCCGCGCATACGCGGCCTGCAGGAGGGTTTGGACACGAGCGGCAGGACGACGGCTGCGCCTGTGTCACTCGGAGGGCACGTATTCTACAACTTCCAGATCGAATCCGGATATCGCGTTGAACTTCATCGGCGAGCTCATCAGGCGCATCTTGCGCACGCCCAGGTCACGCAGGATCTGCGAGCCGGCACCGACGGTGCTGTAGGTGGTCGGCGCCTTGGTCGGGGCATCGCCGGCGCTCTCGCGGATGTGCGCCAGCAGCACGTCGCCATCCAGCGGGTGGCCCAGCAGCAGCACCACGCCGCTGCCGGCCTCGGCCACGGCGCTCATCGCCGCGCGCAGGCTCCAGCGCCCCGGCTGCTTGACCATCAGCAGGTCACGCAGCGGGTCCATGTTGTGCACCCGCACCAGGGTCGGCTGTTCGGCACAGATGGTGCCCAGGGTCAGGGCCATGTGCACGTCGCCTTCCACCGAGTCGCGGTAGGTGACCAGGTTGAACTGGCCCAACTCGCTGTCCAGCGGCTGTTCGGAGACGCGCTGCACGGTGCGCTCGTGGATCATGCGGTAGTGGATCAGGTCGGCGATGGTGCCGATCTTCAGGCCGTGCTCGGCGGCGAAGGCCTCCAGTTCCGGACGACGGGCCATGGTGCCGTCGTCGTTCATCACTTCGCAGATCACCCCGCTCGGCTCGAAGCCGGCCATGCGCGCCAGGTCGCAGGCGGCCTCAGTGTGGCCGGCGCGGGCCAGGGTGCCACCGGCCTGGGCCATCAGCGGGAAGATGTGGCCGGGGCTGACGATATCGTCGGCCTTGGCGTCGCGGGCCGCGGCGACCTGCACGGTGCGGGCGCGGTCGGCGGCGGAGATGCCGGTGGTCACGCCTTCGGCGGCCTCGATCGACACGGTGAACTTGGTGCCGAAGCCCGAGCCGTTGCGCGGCGCCATCAGCGGCAGGCGGAGCGCCTCGCAGCGCTCGCGGGTCATCGGCATGCAGATCAGGCCACGGGCGTGCTTGGCCATGAAGTTGATGTGCTCGGCCTGGCAGCACTCGGCGGCCATGATGATGTCGCCTTCGTTCTCACGGTCTTCGTCGTCCATGAGAATGACCATTTTGCCCTGGCGGATGTCTTCCACCAGCTCTTCGATGCTGTTGAGCGCCACTCGGCCCCCCCTTCTCAATCAGGATTTCAGGTAGCCGTTGGCGGCCAGGAAACTTTCGGTGATGCCGCTGCCCTTGCTCGGTTCGGCGGCCTTGTCACCCAGCAGCAGACGCTCCAGGTAACGGGCCAGCAGGTCGACCTCAAGGTTTACCCGACGACCCGGGCGGTAGTCGGCCATGATGGTTTCGGACAGGGTGTGCGGGACGATGGTCAGCTCGAACTCGGCGCCATCGACCTCATTGACCGTCAGGCTGGTGCCGTCGACGGTGATCGACCCTTTGTGGGCGATGTACTTGGCCAGCTCCTTGGGCGCGCGTACGCGGAACTGGATGGCGCGCGCGTTATCGCTGCGCGAGATGATCTCGCCGACACCGTCGACATGGCCGCTGACCAGGTGACCGCCCAGGCGGGTGGTGGGGGTCAGGGCTTTTTCCAGGTTGACCCGGCTGCCGCTCTTGAGGTCGACCATGGCGGTGCGCTTGAGCGTCTCGACGCTGACATCGGCCCAAAAGCCATCGCCGGGCAACTCCACGGCGGTCAGGCAGACACCGTTGACGGCGATGCTGTCGCCCAGCTTGACATCGCCCAGGTCGAGCTTGCCGGTCTCTACATAGAGGCGCACGTCACCGCCCTTGGGGGTCAGGCTGCGGATGGTGCCGATGGATTCGATGATGCCGGTGAACATGGTGTCCTCCTCGGGAACAGGGCTGCGCGTGGCAAGCCAGGCATTATACGCCGGGCGCCGGCAGGGGGATGGCTGTGACCAGCCAGTCATCGCCGACCGCGCGCATGCCGGTGATCTTCAGGCGCGGCGCCTCGCTCATGCTCGACAGCGGCCAGTCCAGCAGCGGCCGGGCTTCGGAGCCCAGGAAAGTGGCGGCCACGAACAACTGGAACTCATCGACCAGCCCCAGGCGGGCGAAGGCACCGGCAAGGCCGGCACCGGCCTCCAGCAGGATTTCGTTGACGCCCCGCTCGCCCAGGGCGCGCATCAGGGCCGGCAGGTCGACGCGCCCGTCGGCCCCTGGCAGGCTCAGCAGTTCATGGCCAGCCGCGGCATAACGTGGATCGTCGCCGGCGGCGGTCACGACCAGGGCTGGCCCGGCCTGGAAGAACGGCGCGTCCAGCGGCAGGCGCAGGCGGCCATCGACCAGCACGCGCAGCGGCGGGCGTGACAGAGCCAGGGCGGTAGTTTCGGCATCCAGCCCCAGTTCGGCGCCGCGTACGGTCATGCGGGCATGGTCGGCCAGCACGCTCTCGGCGCTGGTCAGCACCACACTGGAGCGGGCGCGCAGCCGCTGCACGGCGGCGCGGGCGGCAGGGCCGGTGATCCACTGGCTCTCGCCGCTGGCCATGGCGGTGCGACCGTCCAGGCTCATGGCGAGCTTGGCCCGCACGAACGGCAGGCCGTGCTCCATGCGCTTGAGAAAGCCGGGGTTGAGGGCTCGCGCCTCGGCCTCGAGCACACCGCTACCGACCTCGATGCCGGCCTCGGCCAGGCGCCGCAGGCCTCGGCCGGCCACTTGCGGGTTGGGGTCCTGCATCGCCGCCACCACCCGGGCCACCCCGGCCTTGACCAGTGCCTCGGCGCATGGCGGTGTACGGCCATGGTGGCTGCAGGGCTCCAGGGTCACGTAGGCGCAGGCGCCACGGGCGCGCTCGCCGGCCTGGCGCAGGGCGTGGACCTCGGCATGCGGTTCGCCGGCCCGCACGTGCCAGCCCTCGCCGACCACTTCGCCATCACGCACGATCACGCAGCCCACGCGCGGGTTCGGGTGGGTGCTGTACAGGCCCTTGCGGGCCAGTTCCAGGGCCCGGGCCATGTAGTGGGCGTCGAGGATGGCGGTCTGGCTGGGCATGGTCACTCTTTGGCAGGCTCCCGGGCCAGGCGGTCGATCTCCTCGCGGAACTCGTCGAGGTCCTGGAAACGCCGGTAGACCGAAGCGAAACGGATGTAGGCGACTTCGTCGAGCTTGCGCAGCTCGGCCATCACCAGCTCGCCGACCACCAGCGACTTGACCTCGCGCTCGCCGGTGGCACGCAGCTTGTGCTTGATGTGCGCCAGCGCCGCTTCCAGGCGCTCGACGCTCACCGGGCGCTTCTCCAGGGCCCGCTGCATGCCGGCGCGCAGTTTCTCTTCGTCGAAGGGCTGCCGTGTGCCGTCCTGCTTGATCAGGCGTGGCAAGACCAGTTCGGCGGTCTCGAAGGTGGTGAAACGCTCGCCGCAGGCGAGGCACTCGCGGCGACGGCGCACCTGTTCGCCCTCGGCGACCAGGCGTGAGTCGATGACCTTGGTGTCGTTGGCACCGCAAAACGGACAGTGCATGGTGGCAGGCAACAAAAAAAGGGAGGGCCATGGTAGCGCATCCCACTGGCAAGACAAGCCAAAGGGTTTACCATCCAGTGAAATCTGTCCGTGAAGGATTACCCCATGCACCAACGAGCGCTCGTCGTGCTGTGCTTCGCCGGCCTGCTCGCCGCCTGCGGCAGCGACCGGCCGAAGACCGAGCAACCCCCGGTAGCCCCGCCCGCCAAGGCGGCCAAGCAAAGCGAAGACCCAGGCCCTCTGCCCGCCTACCAGCGCGAACTCAGTGGCACCTTACTGGAGATACCGGCCGGTGCCGAAGTGGAGCTGGCCCTGCTGGTCATCGACGAACGTGGCCGCCCGCAGCGCCTGCTGGCCAGCAGCAACCTCACCGGTACCGGCCAGCCCATGCCCTATCGCCTGCGCTTCAATCCCGAGGCCTTTCCAGCCGGGGCCCGCGTCGAACTGCGCGGCCGCGCCAGCCGCTCCGGCCAATTGATCCTGCACTTGCCGGCGCAGCGCATCTTCCAGGCCACCACCCAGGCCACCGGCCCGCTGCGCTTCCAGAAGGCGCCATAGATGGCGCCGCTGCCCCTGCAACAGGCCCTCGGCGGCCTGATCGGCGAAGCGCGCCTGGTCGTCAGCGAGCTGCCCGGATGCGACCTGCGGCTGTGGCTGATCGATGCCCAGAACATGGATCGCGCCTTCAGCCCAGAGGAAACCCGGCGCATCCTCGAAGAGCCGCCCTACTGGAGTTTCTGCTGGGCCAGCGGCCTGGCCTTGGCGCGCTACCTGGCCGAGCGGCCGGAGTGGGTGCGCGGCAAGCGGGTACTGGACTTCGGCGCCGGCTCAGGCATCGCCGGGATCGCCGCCGCCCGGGCCGGTGCCCTGGAGGTGGTGGCCTGCGACCTCGACCCGCTGGCCCTGGATGCCTGCCGGGCCAATGCCGCGCTCAACGAAGTCGAACTCGGCTACAGCAGCGACTTCTTCGCCGAAGACGACCGTTTCGACCTGATCCTGGTGGCCGACGTGCTCTACGACCGCGCCAACCTGCCCCTGCTCGACGCTTTCCTCGGCCGTGGCCGCCAGGCGCTGGTGGCCGATTCACGGGTGCGCGACTTCAGCCATCCGCTGTATCGTCAGTTGGGCGTACTCGAGGCCCTGACCCTTCCCGACCTGGCCGAGCCGCACGAATTCCGCCGGGTCAGCCTGTACCACGCCAGCCGCGAGCCTTTATAGTGGCGCCATTCAAGGATTTGCGAGAGTCGCGATGAGCCAAGCCCCCACGCCGTATATTTTCGATGCCACCGACGCCAACTTCCAGCAACTGGTGATCGACAACTCCTTCCATAAACCCGTGCTGGTGGACTTCTGGGCCGAATGGTGCGCACCGTGCAAGGCCCTGATGCCGCTGCTGGCGAAGATCGCCGAGGGTTACCAGGGCGAACTGCTGCTGGCCAAGGTCAACTGCGACGTGGAACAGCAGATCGTCGCCCAGTTCGGCATCCGCAGCCTGCCGACCGTAGTGCTGTTCAAGGACGGCCAGCCGGTCGACGGTTTCGCCGGAGCCCAGCCGGAGTCGGCGATCCGCGCCATGCTCGACCCCCATGTGCAGATGCCTGCCGCGCCAACCGCCACGCCACTTGAGGAAGCCAAGGCGCTGTTCGCCGAAAGCCGCTTCAGCGAGGCCGAGGCCACGCTCAAGCTGCTGCTGGGCGAAGACAACAGCAACGCCGAGGCGCTGATCCTCTATGCCCGCTGCCTGGCCGAGCGGGGCGAGCTGGGCGAGGCCGAGGTGGTGCTCGACGCCGTCAAGACCGACGAGCACAAGGCTGCCCTGGCCGGCGCCAAGGCCCAGCTGACCTTCCTGCGCCAGGCCGCCAGCCTGCCGGAAGCCGCCGAGCTGAAAAGTCGCCTGGCGCAGAACCCGCAGGATGACGAAGCCACTTACCAGCTGTGCATCCAGCAACTGGCGCGCCAGCAGTACGAGGCGGCGCTGGATGGTCTGCTCAAGCTGTTCCAGCGTAACCGCAGCTACGAGAACGGCTTGCCGCAGAAGGCACTGCTGCAGGTGTTCGAACTGCTGGGCAATGAACATCCGCTGGTGAGCCTGTACCGCCGCAAGCTGTCAGCTGCAATGTTCTGACAGGCCGTTCTCAGAGCGTTCGGCATCACGGGTCTATTTGGCAGAGCTCCTGGGGAGCGGCGCTTTCTTGGGGCTGCAGAGCAGCCCCCATGCCTCTCAACCGATCCAGTGGTATACCGGCGCATCCACCCCGCTTTCCACCTTCACCTCGCTGCTGTGGCGCAACCGCACCAGCAACCGCTTGCCCGCCGCCGTGCTGCCGGCCAGCCCTTCCAGCCGCTCCAGCAACTCGGGCCCGCTGATCTGCCCCACCTGGCGCAACAGCTCACGCGCCGCCGACCACTGCCCGTCATCCGGGCGAGGCGCAGTACCGACGGCCTCGGCGGCCGCCTCGACAACAGCCGGCACCTGCACTTGACGCCCCAGTTGCGCCCACTCCGCCGGTTCCAGCTCGATAGTCAGGTCCACCGGCCAGTCGCCAATATGTCCGCGAATTCTCACGCTGCCTTCCTTATGTCCAGGGTCGATGCAGCCATGCTCCCATGAACATGAAACCTGCGCCAGGCAGGCTGGCGAGGGCCAGAAAAGTTGTTATAACATTACGAACTCAATTTCCCGCTCGCCCTGGAGTCTTCCATGCGCCGCCTGCTCCTTGCCCTGCCCTTCGCCCTGCTTCCCCTGGCCGTGGCCCACGCCCACGACGACCATGACCACGAGCATGAGCATGCCCATGGCTCCCTCGGTGCCCACGAGCACGGTGTGGCCAAGCTCAACGCCGTGCTCGACGGCAATACCCTGGAACTGGAGCTGGACAGCCCGGCGATGAACCTGGTCGGTTTCGAACATGCCGCCAACAGCGACGCCGACAAGGCCAAGGTCGCCGCCGTACGCCAGCAACTCGAACAGCCCCTGGCACTGTTCGGCCTGGCCCAGGCGGCCGGGTGCAAGGAGGAGGCCCAGGAGCTGGAAAGCCCGCTGTTCGGCGATGCAGCGCATGCCGGCCATGACCCTGCACACGAACAGCAGCACAGCGATATCGAGGCCCATTACCAACTGATCTGCTCGGCCCCCGACCAGCTCACCCGGATCGACCTTGCCCCACTGTTCAAGGCCTTCCCGGCGACCCAGAAGATCAACGTGCAACTGATCGGCCCGAACGGCCAGAAAGGCCTGGAGGCCACGCCGGCCAAGGCCGTGGTCGCGTTCTGAATGAGCCAGCCGCTGATCGACCTGCAAGGCCTGGTATTCGCCTGGCCTGGCCAAGCGCCGCTCCTGGACATCCCCGCGTTCCACCTGGACGCGGGCCAGGCCGTGTTCCTCAAGGGCCCCAGCGGTAGCGGCAAGACCACCTTGCTGGGCCTGCTCGGCGGGGTGAATCGCCCCGCGCAGGGCAGCATCCGCCTGCTCGGCCAGGACCTGGGCGCTTTGGGCCAGGGCGCCCGTGATCGCTTCCGGGTCGATCACACCGGCTACATCTTCCAGCAATTCAACCTGCTGCCGTTCCTTTCGGTGCGGGAGAACGTCGAGCTGCCCTGCCGCTTCTCGCGCAGCCGTGCCGAACGCGCCGCCCAGCGCCACGGCAGCATCGACCAGGCTGCCACCCTGCTGCTCGCCCACCTGGGCCTGGACGATCCGGCCCTGCTCGCCCGTCGCGCCGACAGCCTGTCGATCGGCCAACAGCAGCGGGTCGCCGCGGCCCGGGCCTTGATCGGCCAGCCGGAGCTGGTGATCGCCGACGAACCGACTTCGGCGCTCGATGCCGATACCCGCGAGGCGTTCATCCGCCTGCTGTTCGATGAATGCCGGGCAGCCGGTTCCAGCCTGCTGTTCGTCAGCCATGACCAGAGCCTGGCACCACTGTTCGACCGTCATCTGTCGCTGGCCGAGCTCAATCGCGCAGCCAAGCCCCGGGAGGCCTGATGTACCTGCTCCGCCTTGCCTTGGCCAGCCTGGCCAACCGCCGCTTCACAGCGTTTCTCACCGCGTTTGCCATCGCCCTGTCGGTATGCCTGCTGCTGGCCGTGGAGCGCGTGCGCACCGAGGCCCGCGCCAGCTTCGCCAGCACCATCAGCGGCACCGACCTGATCGTCGGCGCCCGTTCCGGCTCGGTGAACCTGCTGCTGTATTCGGTGTTCCGCATCGGCAACGCCACCAACAACATCCGCTGGGACAGCTTCGAGCACTACGCCAAGGACCCACGGGTGAAGTGGGCGATCCCCATTTCCCTGGGCGACTCTCATCGTGGCTACCGGGTGATGGGCACCACCGGCGACTATTTCAGCCACTACCAGTTCGGCCGCCGGCAGCACCTGGCGCTGAGCCAGGGCCGGCCGTTCGCCGAGGACCCGTTCGAGGTGGTGCTCGGCGCCGAAGTCGCCGAGGCGCTGCACTACAAGCTCGGCGACAAGCTGGTGCTGGCCCACGGCGTGGCGGCCATCAGCCTGGTCAAGCACGACGACAAACCCTTCACCGTGGTGGGCATCCTGCAGCGCACCGGTACACCGGTGGACCGTACCCTGCACATCAGCCTGGCCGGGATGGAGGCCATCCACATCGACTGGCACAACGGCGTGCCGGCCCGTGGCGCCGGGCGCATCAGCGCCGAACAGGCGCGCACCATGGACCTGCAGCCGGCCGCCATCACCGCCTTCATGCTGGGGCTGAACAGCAAGATCGCCACTTTCAGCCTGCAGCGGGAGATCAACGAGTTCCGCGGCGAGCCACTGCTGGCGATCCTCCCTGGCGTAGCCCTGCAGGAGCTGTGGAGCCTGATGGGCACCGCCGAGCAGGCGCTGTTCGTGGTCTCGCTGTTCGTGGTGCTGACCGGGCTGATCGGCATGCTCACGGCAATCCTCACCAGCCTCAACGAACGCCGCCGCGAAATGGCTATCCTGCGCTCGGTCGGCGCCCGCCCCTGGCATATCGCCGGGCTGCTGGTGCTGGAAGCCCTGGCCCTGGCGGTGGCCGGCATCGTCGCCGGGCTGGGCCTGCTGTACGCGGGGATCGCCCTGGCCCAGGGGTATGTCCAGGCCAACTACGGCCTGTACCTGCCACTGGCCTGGCCAAGCGCTCACGAGTGGACCCTGTTGGCTGTCATACTCGCGGCGGCACTGCTGATGGGCAGTGTGCCGGCCTGGCGCGCCTACCGGCAGTCGCTGGCCGATGGCCTGTCGATCCACCTCTGACCCTGGAGCAACTGCCTTGCTTTATCAGTACCGGCCCATCCTGCTGGGGCTCCTATTGCTCTTCGCTCCCCTCACATGGGCGCAAGAGCCGCGCACCCTCGACTGGCCCGCCCTGATTCCCGAAGGCGCGCCGGTGATCCCGCCACAGCTGGCGCCGCTGCATGACCTCTCGCAACTGAGCGACGCCTTGTCTGCCGAGTCGGCCCCCGCAGCACGCCAGCAGGCACCCGACGCCCCGGTGGTCAAGGCGCTGGATGGCCAGCAAGTGAAGCTGCCCGGCTACATCGTGCCGCTGGAAGTCAGCGAGGAAGGGCGCACCACCGAATTCCTCCTGGTGCCCTACTACGGCGCGTGCATCCACGTGCCGCCCCCACCGTCGAACCAGATCGTGCATATCTTCAGCGAGATGGGCGTGCGCATCGAAGACCTGTACCAGCCCTACTGGATCGAAGGGCGCATGCAGGTAAAGGCCAGCAGCAGCGAGCTGGCCGACGCCGGTTACCTGATGGAAGCGGAGAAAATCTACGCCTATGAGTTGCAATGAGAACTACTTCCGCTTCATGAAACGGCTTCGTTGAGCTGAATCAACAGTTTGTTTCGACCGGCTCCTTACCATTGGACTACTCGATTACTCACGTCCTTTGTCCTTTGGGAGCTTCCATGAACAAGTCCTTGCTCGGCGCCTCGCTCGTTGCCCTGGCGCTCGCAGCCCCTGTTGCCCACGCCCACCAGGCGGGCGACATCATCATCCGCGCCGGCGCCGCCACCGTTTCGCCGAACGAAGACAGCAGCGCCCTGAAGCTCGATGGCGCCAAGGTCTCGGGCACCAAGGCGACGCTGGACAGCGACACCCAGTTGGGCCTGACCTTCGCCTACATGCTCACCGACCACATCGGCGTGGAGCTGTTGGCCGCCACCCCGTTCAACCACACCGTGGCGGTCAAGGGCCTCGGCCCGGGCCTGGACGGCAAGCTGGCCGACATCAAGCACCTGCCGCCGACCCTGTCGCTGCAGTACTACCCGATGGCGCCGACCTCGAAGTTCCAGCCCTACGCCGGCATCGGCATCAACTACACGATGTTCTTCGACGAAGACCTCAGCAGCGCGCGCAAGCAGCAGGGCTTCAGCAACCTGAAGCTGCAGGACTCGGTCGGCCTGGCCGGCCAACTGGGCATGGACTACATGCTCACCGACAACCTGCTGGTCAACGCCTCGGTCTGGTACATCGACATCGACACCAAGGCCACCGTCGACGGCCCGAACGCCCTGGGCGTGGGCAAGACCAAGGTCGACGTGGATGTCGACCCGTGGGTCTACATGGTCGGTATCGGTTACAAGTTCTGATCCCCTCCCGGCATGGCGGCTCCGGCCGCCATGCCACACCGCCCCTCAACGATTCGCAGGTACAGCCAGTACCCCCAGGCCAGTGCGCTGATCGATGCACCCAGGCCACACACCGCCATCCAGCCCCAACGGGCATGCAACCAAGTCGCGGCTACCGCGCCCAGGCCACTGCCGATCGAATAACAGCACATGTAGGCACCGACCAGCCGGCTAGCCATTTCGCCGCGCCCCGCCAGCAGCAGGCTCTGGTTGGTGACGTGTACCGCCTGCACGGCGAAGTCCAGCATCAATACACCCAGCGCCAGGGCCAGCAGCGATTGTCCGAGCAGCGCGCTCGGCAGCCATGACAACGTCAACACCGCCAGGGCCAACCCAGTGGTGCGCTCTCCCAGGCCCCGATCGGCCATACGGCCCGCACGCGCCGCTGCCAAGGCTCCGGCGATGCCAGCCAGGCCGAACAGGCCGACCTGGGTATGGCTCAGGGCTAGCGGCGCAGCACTCAAGGGCAGCACCATGGTGCTCCACAGCACGCTGAAGGCAGCAAAGATCAGCAGCGCAAGCAGGCCCCGCTGGCGCAAGAGACGATCGTATCGGTACAGGCCGATCAGAGAACCGAGCAACGCCCGATACCCCTGCCTACGCTCTCCGGGCGGGGCGCCGGGCAGGGTTCGCCACAACAGCAAGGCCATCACCATGACCAGACCCGCCGCGCCAAGGTAGACACTCCGCCAACCGGCCAGGTCAGCCATGCCCCCAGCAACCAGGCGCGCCAACAGGATGCCCAGCACCACACCGCTGGTGACCGCGCCCACCACCTGGCCCTGGCGGGTGGGTGAGGCCAGGGTGGCGGCATGGGCCACCATCACCTGCACCACCACAGCCATCAACCCGACCACGCCCATGGCCGCCAGCAGCACGGCCCAATCCCAGGCCATGCCCACCGTCAGCAAGGCCAGCATCGATAGCAGTAGTTGGCACAGGATCAAGCGCTTGCGATCGAACAGGTCGCCCAGCGGCACGATCAACAACAGGCCAACGGCATAGCCCGCCTGGGTCGAGCCGACCACCAGACCGACGTGTGCCTGACTGATTCCCAGGCTGGCCGCCATGGCCCCCAGCAAAGGTTGGGCAAAATACACTGTGGCTACCGCCAGGGCGCAAGTGGTGGCGAGCAGCAACGTCAGCGAGCGGCTCGGTTGATCGTGAACAAGAGACTCGGGATGCGGGGACGGCATGGCACACTCCTGTGCATTCTGGTTGCAAATTGAAACCACAAGCTGGCTTTCTAGCAAATGTGGTTTTAATCTGCAACCAGACTGGTCCGAAGGGTTACCCCATGCTCGACGAGAGAAACAACCAATGCCCAGTGGCCCGAGCTCTTGAAGTGATCGGAGACCGTTGGTCGCTGATGATCCTGCGCGACGCCTTCGATGGCTTGCGGCGCTTCAGTGAGTTTCAGAAGAACCTGGGGCTGGCGAAAAACATCCTCGCCTCACGCCTGAAGCAGCTGGTGGAGAGCGGCCTGCTTGAGTTACGGCCAGCCTCGGACGGCAGTGCCTACAAGGAATACGTCATGACCGAGCAGGGGTGCGCGGTCTTCCCCATCGTCATCGGCATGCGCCAATGGGGTGAGCGGTTCCTGTTCGAGGCAGGCGAGACGCGCTCACAGTTGGTGGACAACGCCACTGGGCAGCCCATCGATACATTGGTGGTACGAGCAAAGGATGGTCGGATACTAAGCCCCGAGGATTGCCATCGGCAGGCTGTGCGCCATAGTGGATGAACGTCATGACGGCAGTCCGGCCCGGTTCGCAGATAGGCTCAATGCCGGTCAGTCAAGCGGTGCGTTGATCTTGGGGCTGCGTTGCAGCCCATCGCCGGCAAGCCGGCTCCCACAGGGGCAGAGTTGGCCGTACATGATGCGGCTTGCAGGGGCAGGCTTGCTTGCGAATAAGCAGATGAGGTGCCCGTCAGGCCTTGCCCAACAAACGCGCCAGCCCCTCGACCATCGAAGTCGGCTGCGCAAACGCGAAACGCGCCAGCAAGCGCGTATTGTCGGCCCGGGAATGGCGGATATCGCCCGAGCGCGGCGGGCCGTAGCTGACCGCGGGCAGGTGGCCGACCACCTGCTCCAGGGCGGCCAGCAACTGGTTCAGCGAAGTGGCCTGGTTCAGGCCGATGTTCACCGCCCCCTCCTCGACCTGCTCCTGCTCCAGGGCCTGGACCATCACCTGTACCAGGTCACCGACATAGAGAAAGTCGCGGGTCTGCTCGCCATCGCCGAACACGGTGATCGGCAAGCCCTTGGTGGCACGTTCGCAGAAGATGCTGATCACCCCGGAATACGGCGAGGACGGGTCCTGGCGCGGTCCGAAGATATTGAAGAAGCGGAACACCACTGGCTCCAGCCCGTGCTGGCGACGGTAGAAGTCCAGGTATTGCTCGCTGGCCAGCTTGTCTACCGCATAGGGCGTCAAGGGTGCCTTGGGCGTGTCCTCGGCGATCGACTCGCCTTCGCCGTTGTTGCCGTACACCGCCGCGCTGGAAGCGAACAGCACGCGGCGTATGCCGTTCACGCGCATCGCCTCGCAGACGTTGAGGGTACCGACGAAGTTGCTCTGGTGGGTTCGCACCGGGTCTTCGACCGACGCCTGCACCGAGGCGACCGCCGCCAGGTGGACCACGGCGCAGCAGCCGGCAGCCGCACGCTTGACCAGCGCGGCATCGGCGACATCGCCTTCGATCAGCTCCAGGCCAGGGTGGTCGAGCCGCAGGTTGTCGCGCTTGCCGGTGGACAAGTCGTCCAGCACGCGCACCGCATGGCCTTTGTCCAGCAACGCATCGCACAGGTGCGAACCAATGAAGCCGGCACCGCCGGTGATCAGGATGGGGGCGTCAGCCATGTCGGTAGAACCGGTCCAGTAGGGGTGGCAAGCCGGCGCGCCAGGCACGGGGCTTGATACCGAAGGTGTGAAGGATCTTCTTGCAGGCCAGCACGGCGTTCTGTGGCTCCTCGCTGGCATCCGGGCGCGCGGCATGGGCCTGGGGCGTGGGCGCCTGCACGGCCAGCCTGTGCCATTGCGCCGCCTCGCTGAGGATAGCCTGCCCCAGCGCCAGCGGCGTGGTGGCCTCGTTGCCGGCGTAATGGTAGGTGCCCCACAAGGGCGCATCGCAATCGAGTTGCTTGAGCACCGAGAGGATCACCCGCGCGGCATCGTCCACCGGCGTCGGGTTACCGCGACGGTCGTCCGCCAGCAACAATTCCTGGGGTTGCTCGGCACGGGTGAGGAAGCGGCCCAGCACGCCATCGATGCTCTCGTCCAGCACCCAGCCGAAGCGCAGCAACACATGCTGCGGGCAGGTCGCCCGCACGCTCTGCTCGATACGCCACAGCGCCTGGCCGCGCAGCCCCAGGGGCACCGGCTCGTCCTTCTCGCTGTAGGCCGTGGCCCGCGAGCCGTCGAACACCCGGTAGCTGGAGGGCTGCACCAGGATGATCTGGTGGTGCTGGCACAGCTCCGCCAGCCGCTCCACCGCCCGCTCCTGTTGCGCCAGGCGCTGCTCGCTGACCGACTCGGCCTGGAACCAGTCGAAGTAATAGGCCAGGTTGACCACCGCATCGGGGCGCTGTTCGTCGAGCAGCAGGGTCAGGCTGGCCGGGTCCCAGCCGTTTTCCGGCGGACGCGGTGCCAGGAATCCGATGTCCTCCTCGGCCCCGAGACGAATCAGCGCTTGCCCGAGGGCATTGCCACCACCCAACAGCATCAGGCGCATACGCATAGAGTCAGCAGATCCGAACAGGTTGATAGAAGGAAAGCGAACATTTTGCGGGTTCCGATCAGGGAAGTCCAACCTTACGCGCTTGATACAACTCCCGCTGACCTTGCTCATTCCTATCGATCATTGGGAATTTTCCTATATACGAGACAGACCAGATCCTGCATCGCAAAACCAAAAAAACTTGCCTAAATACTTGCCGGCAAACCGCCAGGAAAAAGCCAACGCACACAACTAAGAATACTTAGATGAATATCGTGTGCACCTCAACATTTCGACTCGTGGAAAACCAAGAGCCCCCCCAATATGTGCACCCAGAGGCTTCCAAGCCTGCCCCTTTTCGGCCTCGTACGTGACTAATTCCAGCAGGCGCCCCATGGATATAGAACTTTCAACGCTACTGTTGCTGGGCGCCATCGCTCTCTTCGCAGGCTTCTTCGATGCCATTGCAGGCGGTGGTGGGCTGCTCACCCTTCCAGCGCTGTTCATTGCGGGTTTCGACCCCGTGCTGGCCATCGCCACCAATAAATTCCAGGCGTCCTCTGCCAGCGTCTCGGCCACCGTCGCCTTTGCCCGCAAGCGGATGATCGATTGGAAATCAGGGCGGCCAATGCTGCACTGTCTTTTGCAGGTGGTGCGGCAGGCGCACTTTCGGTAACTCTGCTCGACAGAGCGATACTTGAAACCTCCGCCCCCTTGCTGTTGATTGCAGTTGCAGTCTACTTCGCCTTCACCCCGAAACTGGATGAACGTCAGCGTGCAGCCAAACTGTCGATGACTTGCTTCACCCTTACCCTTGTACCGCTGATTGGCTTCTACGATGGAATATTCGGCCCAGGCACCGGCTCATTCTTCATGGTTGCCTTCACACTCTTGCTCGGGCAGAACATCCTGCAGGCTGTTTGCAACAGCAAACTGCTCAATGCCTCATGCAACCTCGGGGCTCTCCTGGTATTCATGCTTGGCGGCGCCATCCTGTGGCCATTGGCATTGACAATGGCGGCCTGCGCCATCGTCGGCGCACAAGCAGGGGCTCGCTGCGCCCTGCATTTCGGGCCACGGCTCATCAAACCCTTGCTGATTTCAGTGTGTTGCCTCATGGCGCTGCGACTGCTGTTCAGCGATGGCAACCCGATCGGCCAATGGCTGCGACACCTCTGACCCATAACTGCCTGCAACTCACTCGATCTCGAACAACCCATTGCTGAGCGGCCCCACGCTCAGCCGCTCACGCACGTCGTCATCGATACGCGGGTCGTCCGGCTGGTACAGCCGGACCTGGCGGTAGGCATTGATGCGGTTGATTTCCTCGCCCAGGTACTCCCAGACCACACGGGTGCAGGCGGGGTTGCGCCGGTCGCCGCTGGAGACGCCGGTCTTGAGGCCGTTGAGGCGGGTGATGCGGCTCTTGAAGCTGGGGATGAGGATGGTCTGGCTCATCTCGTTGAGGGTCAGCGACTCGTAGTCGATCAGAAATACCCGGTCCTGCAGCTGGAAAGCCGCGCCCAGGTAGCGGCAGCGTATTTCGGCGTGCACGTCGGTGGCGCTGGTGCGCTCCTGCCGCTCCTGGCGCTCGAACAGGAAACGGCCGCGTTCCTCCCATAGATGCACCAGCGACACCAGGACCGAACCGGGTACCGACATGCAGTTGGAATACTCGAAGTAATAGCCGCAATAGCGCGACAGGTTGCCGGCGTGCTCGTGCAACGGCCTGAACAGCTCGCTGATCGGGTCATCGTGCTGCCCCGCCTGCGTGGACAGGTTGCGCACACCGATCAGGCGGGCGAACTGCTCCGGCGGCAGGCCCAGCTCGTAACCCTCGACGCCGAAAAAGTCGCCGATGCGCTTGAGGTTGTAGGCCGTCGGACGGCTCTGACCGCTCAGGTACTTGTTGAACTGCGCGCGGTTGATCGACAGTTGCCGGCAAACCTCCGAGATAGAGCGGTAATGGCTGCAGGCCAATTTGAGGTTGGTAGCGAAGTGATCGCCCATGAAACGATGTCCAGCTGATGCGAGTGACGCCATTCTAGCATCAAGTCGCATCAACTCAGAGCAACCCGCGAAATTGTAACCATTGGTGTCATGACCAACCATGCGCGCCAACGAAAGCGGCGCGTCCTTGCGCCCGCTGTTCTTTCCACGCGAAGAATAAGAATCGAGGTCATTTCCCAATGCTCGAAGCACTCAACGATTTCCTTTCGGGGAAACTCCTCATCGTGCTGATCGTCGGACTCGGCGGTTACTTCACCCTCCGTTCGCGGTTCGTCCAGTTCCGCCACTTCGGCCACATGTTCGGCGTCTTCAAGGAGTCGCTGCGTGGCCAGGCCGGCCAGTTGAGCTCGTTCCAGGCCCTGATGCTGAGCCTCGCCGGGCGCGTTGGCGCAGGCAATATCGCCGGTGTCGGCATCGCCGTGACCCTGGGCGGCCCGGGGGCGGTGTTCTGGATGTGGGTCACCGCGCTGGTGGGCATGTCCAGCAGCTTTTTCGAATGCACCCTGGCCCAGGTCTACAAGCGCACCGACGGCGATGGCCTGTACCGTGGCGGCCCGGCCTACTACATCCTGCACGGCCTGAAGCTCAAGAGCATGGCGGTGGTGTTCTCCATCCTGCTGCTGGTGACCTACGGCTTCGCCTTCAACGGCCTGCAGTCGTACACCGTCACCCACTCGCTGCAGAACGCCTTCGGCTTCGCCCCGAACCACACCGGTATCGCCCTGGCCGTGCTGCTGGCGATCGTCTTCCTCGGTGGCATCAAGCGCATCGCCGCGGTCTCGGACCTGCTGGTGCCGGTCAAGACCTTGGCCTACATCGGCGTGACCCTGTACGTGATCGGTAGCCAGATCGAGCACGTCCCGGCCATGCTGGAAACCATCTTCAAGAGCGCCTTCGGCCTCGACCCGGCCTTCGGCGGCCTGCTCGGCAGCGCCATCGTCATGGGCGTCAAGCGTGGTGTGTTCGCCAACGAAGCGGGTCTGGGCAGCGCCCCGAACGTTGCCGCCGTGGCGGCCGTGAAACACCCCGGTGCCCAGGGCGTGGTGCAGGCGTTCAGCGTGTTCCTCGATACCTTCGTGATCTGCACCTGCACCGCGCTGCTGATCCTGCTGTCGGGTTTCTATACCCCAGGCTTCGAAGGCGACGGTATCGTCCTGACCCAGAACTCCCTGGCGGCAGTGGTCGGTGACTGGGGCCGCCTGTTCGTCAGCGTTGCCCTGTCGCTGTTCGTCTTCACCTGCATCCTCTACAACTACTACCTGGGCGAGAACAGCCTGCTGTTCCTCAGCCGCAACCGCGCGGTGCTGATGGGCTACCGTGGCCTGGTGCTGGCGCTGGTCATCTGGGGTTCGGTGCAGGACCTGTCCACGGTGTTCGCCTTCGCCGACATCACCATGACCTGCCTGGCGTTCGTCAACCTGATCGCCCTGGCCCTGCTGTTCAAGATCGGCCTGCGGGTGATGCGCGACTACGACGCCCAGCGCCGTGCCGGTATCGCCCAGCCGGTATTCGACTCGGCCAAGTTCACCGACCTGGACCTGGACCGCAACGCCTGGCCTGCCAATCCACAGGCTGAAACAGCCGCTGACAACGCCGTCGGCCAAGTCCAGCCGCAGCGCTGATATCCTCCCCTGCCCAGCCGCCCCGTCCGCGGGCGGCTGCCCTTTCTCCGCTCACCGCTACGGAAGGTTCCCATGCGTGCAGTCAAGAATCTCCTCGTTCTCTATACCGGTGGCACCATCGGTATGCTGCAGTCACCCGAAGGCCTGGCACCGGCCGGCGGTTTCGAAGCGCGAATGCGCGAATACCTGGCGCAACAGGCCGATGCGCCGCGCCTTGCATGGGCCTTGCGCGAGCTCGACCCGCTGATCGATAGCGCCAACATGCAGCAGGCCAACTGGCTGGCCATGCGCGAGGCCATCGTCGAGGCGGTGGAACGCCAGGGCCATGACGGCGTGCTGGTGCTGCACGGCACCGACACCCTGGCCTACAGCGCCGCGGCCCTGTCCTTCCTGCTGCTTGGCCTGCCGGTACCGGTGCTGCTGACCGGCTCCATGCTGCCGGCAGGCGCTCCGGGCAGCGACGCCTGGAGCAACCTGTGCGGAGCCTTGCGCCTGTTCGAGAGTGGCCTGGAGGATGGCGTGCAGCTGTATTTCCACGGTCAGCTGTTGCACGGCTGCCGCACGTCGAAACTGCGTAGCGAAGCCTTCGATGCCTTTGCCGCCCTGCCCCGCCAGCGCGACGGTGAACGCGCCCCGGCGATTCCACCGGCGCTGGACTATCGCCAGCCGCGCCAGCCGGTGAACCTTGCGGTGCTGCCAGTCGTCCCCGGTTTGCGGGCGGATCTGCTGCAGGCCGTGTTCGACAGCGGCGTGCAGGGCCTGGTGCTGGAGTGCTATGGCAGCGGCACCGGCCCATCCGACGACCAGGCCCTGCTCGATGCCCTGCACGACGCGCGCCAGGGCGGGGTGATGATCGTGGCGATCAGCCAGTGTCCGGAGGGCTCGGTGGTGTTCGATACCTATGCCGCTGGCAGCCGCCTGCGCGATGCCGGGCTGGTCAGTGGCGGCGGCATGACCCGGGAAGCGGCGCTGGGCAAGTTGTTCGCCCTGCTGGGGGCTGGGTTGGATGTGCAGGCGGCCGAGCATTGGTTTGCCCTGGACCTTTGCGGCGAGCGGGCATGACGGCGGCGTCCGTACGGACGCACTCGCGGGGGGCTGCCGTCAACCGAGTCGTCTTAATGGGGCTGCTGGGAAAGTGGCGGAAGGCAGCGGGAGTCGAACCTGCCCGGGAACGGCTGCCGTCCCCAACCGGGTTTGAAGCCCGGCCGCGCCACCGGGCGCGATTGCCTTCCTTGTATTCAGTGCCTGGCCTGCTGCTGGGCCAGGGCGCTGTCGGCGCGGATATGACGCTGGTCGGCGACCCTCCGGGTCAGGCCGATACGGTCGAAGTATTCGAGGATCTGCACGGTGCGCTTGCGACCGATGCCCAACATATCGCGAAACGCGGCGACCTGCACTATCGGCGTACTGGCCGAATGCTGCAAGAGCATATCGGCCATGCGCCGCAGGGTCGCCTCGGGATAGAACAGGTCGCGCACCACCTGGTGCACCAGGCCAAGCCGGGCCAGCTTGCGCAGCAGAAGGCGCACTTGGGCCTCCTCTACGTTCTGCGCCCCGGCCAGCGTCCTGACCCAGGGCGGCTCGAACCCACCGGCCAGTAGCTGCGACTGCACACGCTCCCAGAGCGCGGCGTCAGCCTCGCTCAACTGCACCTTGTGGCCTGGCAGGTGCAACCACGGGCCGCTGCTGTCGATGGCCACCTCGGCCAGCAATTCGTCCAGCAGGCTGACGAAAGCCGGCCGCTCCAGGGGCAGCGCGACGAAACGGCGCAAGCGGTCGCGGTCCGGGCCCAACTGGTCCGGCTCCTGTTCATGGAACTGCGCCAACTGCTCCAGCACCTGATGCTTCAGCGCTTGCCAATGGCCAGTGGCGAACAGCAACTGGCCCTGGCGCGTGGCGACCACCAGCACGTCCTGCGGCAGATGCCAGGTGCCGCGCAGCCGGTTGAACTGGCGCTCCAGGCGCTGCGGGTCGAGCCCGGCAGGTGCGGCATCGAGCAAGGCAGGCAATGCCTGCTCCAGGTCCCGCGCAGTACGCAATACCTGCAACTGGCGCAGGCGCGCCTCGCTGCGGCGCTGCCGGCTCGGGGCGAAGGGGTCGAGCACCTGGCCGCCGCCAAGGGTTCGTTGTGCGCGCTGGTCGCGCAGCACCAGCCTGTCGCCGTGCACCGCCTGCAAAGGCGCGTTGAGCAACAACTGGGCGAACATGCGCTGGCCGGGCAGCAGTTTCTCACCTTCCAGCAGTGCCACCCGCGCCGTGACATCCTGGGTGCCTAGGTGCACATGCACGGCGCCGAAATGCTCGAACGCCCGTGTCTCGCCGGGCAACAACGCCAACTCGATGTCGACGCGGGTACTGGGCGCATGCAGCCACTCGGCCACCAACCAGTCACCGCGGTGGATCTGCTCCACGGCCAGGCGCTCGGCGCTGATGTTCAAGGCCACCCGCTGCCCGGCCTCGGCCACCAGCGCCGCCTGGTTCTGCGCATGCAGGCCTCGGACCCGCACCGGTTTGCCGGCCTTGCCCAGCAATAGCGTATCGCCCGCAGTCACGCGGCCGGCCAACGCGGTACCGGTGACCACGATACCTGCGCCCGACACGGCGAAGGCCCGGTCGATGGCCAGGCGAAAACCACCGGCCACGCTGCGCCGGGCCACGTCACCCTGGGCCTCGCGCAGGGCCTGGCGCAGCTCTTCGACACCTTCACCGGTGACGCTCGACAACGGGAACTGCGGCGCTCCAGCGTAAGGCCCCGGCGCCAGCAAGTCGGCCACCTGCGCCTGTACCTCGGCCAGGCGCGCCGGCTCCACCCGGTCGCACTTGCTGATCGCCACCAAGGCCCGGGGAATCCCCAGCAACTCGATGATCGCCAGGTGCTCACGGGTCTGCGGCATGACGCCATCGTCGGCGGCCACCACCAGCAACACCAGGTCGATGCCATGGGCGCCGGCAAGCATGTTGTGGATAAAGCGCTCGTGGCCCGGCACATCGATGAAGCCCGTCAGAGGCGCATCCTCGGCCAGGGCGGCGTAGCGGTAGCCCAGGTCGATGGTCATGCCTCGGGCACGTTCCTCCTGGCGCTGGTCGCCGGCCTGGCCGGTCAGGGCCTGGAGCAGCGCGGTCTTGCCATGGTCGATATGCCCGGCGGTACCGACGATCACTGCGCCGGCCCCACCTGCAGCGCAGGCAACTGCGCCAGCCATTGGGCTTCGTCATCCAGCTGGCGCAGGTCGAGCCAGAGGGCGTCGTCGTCGATACGCCCGAGCACCGGCACCGGCAGGCTGCGCAGGGCTCGCTCGAGCACATGCAGGCTGCGCCCACGCAGCTTCTTCGACACCTGCGGGCGCAGGCACAAGGCAGCACTGGGCAGACGTGCCACGGGTTGGCTGCCGCTGCCGATCATGCCCAGGGCCGGCTCGGCGCTCACAGTCCATTGCGGCCCCAGGCAGGCAGCCAGTGCCGGCGCCAGGCGCTGGGCCTGGGCCATGATCTCGGCCTGGGGACGGGTCAGCAGGCGCAGGCTGGGCAAGCGCTCGGCCAGGCGGTCGGGATTGCGGTAGAGCGCCAGCACCGCCTCCAGGGCGGCCAGGGTGATCTTGTCGACGCGCAGGGCGCGCTTGAGCGGGTTCTTCTTGATCCTGGCGATCAGCGCCTTGCGCCCGACGATGATGCCGGCCTGCGGCCCACCGAGCAGCTTGTCGCCACTGAAGGTGACGATATCGGCACCGTCGAGCAGGGCCTGGCGCACCGTCGGCTCTGCAGGCAGGCCCCAGCGGGTCAGGTCGAGCAGGCTGCCGCTGCCCAGGTCCTCGAGCAAGGGCAGGCCATGCTCATGGGCGATCCTTGCCAGTTCGGCGGTAGCCACCTGGGTGGTGAAGCCCTGGATGCTGTAGTTGCTGCAGTGCACGCGCATCAGCAGGCCGGTGCGCGGGTTGATCGCGCCCTCGTAGTCGCGGGCATGGGTACGGTTGGTGGTGCCGACCTCGTGCAGGCGCACACCGGCGCGGGCCATGATGTCGGGGATGCGGAAGGCGCCGCCGATCTCGATCAGCTCGCCACGGGAAATGATGCCCTCCTTGCGCGCGCCCAGGCTGTTGAGCGCCAGCAGCACGGCGGCGGCGTTGTTGTTGACCACGGTGACCGCCTCGGCGCCGGTGAGCTCGCGGATCAGGCCTTCGATCAGATCGTCGCGGTCCCCGCGCTTGCCGCTGGCCAGGTCGAACTCCAGGTTCAGCGGATAACGGGCGGCGGCCTGCATGGCCTCGACGGCTTCCTCGGGAAGCAGTGCGCGGCCGAGGTTGGTGTGCAGGACGGTGCCGGTAAGGTTGAAGACCCTGCGCACCTGGCTGCGTTGCTGGATGGCCAGGCGCTCGCCGGCGCGGCCGAGCAAGACTTGCGGGGCCAGCTCCAATGCATCGAGCTGGCCAAGCCGGGCCGGTTCGCGCAGGTCGTCGAGCAACTGGCGCAGCGCGGCCAGCACGGCGTCACGGCCGTGGCGCTCGATCAGCGGGTGGCCGTTCGGGTGTCGCAGCAGGGTATCGATGGAGGGGATGCGCGGGGTGTCGCTGGCGAGGCTCGAGGGCATGCGGTACTACCTTGCTCAAACGGGTCCGTTGTCTGTTCTGGCCCATACGCGGTTTGGCGCGTATGGGCCGTTCGCTGTTCCAGTGTAGTGCCTCAGCCACCTCCCGGTGCGAGCATCAGGTTCGGCGCCAGCCGATGGAAGCCCTCCTCGTCCAGGCGCATGTCCAGGGCCAGGCTGGCGAGGTCGTCGGCCAGCGGCTCCGCCGCGCTGTCGTTTTCCAGGTAGCACTGCTTGAGATAGCTGTCGCAGCCGGGGCAACACTCGGCCCTCAGCGGCGCCTTGCCGGCGGCGTGGCGATCGTCCTGCAGGTTGGTGTAGCGCAGGTCCTTGCTCGACTCGCAGTACACGCACTTGACCCGCACCACATGCCATTCGCAGGCACACAGCGAGCAAGCCAGGTAGCGCAGGCCGTTGTGCCGGCCGCGGTTGCGCACCACCCCGGCCATCGCCGGAGCGCCACAGGCCGGGCACTGGGCCAGGCTGCCCGTGGGCTTGAGCTCAGGCCCGGGCAAGCTCAGCAGCCAATGGCTCCAGGCCGCCTGCAGGGCTGCGCCGATGAACGGCACCAGGGCTGCCGGCACGGCATCGTACTGGCCGCCGAGCAAGGCGATACCCCAGCCTTTGCGCTGGCTTTCGTCGCTCTGACGCAGTTGCTCCAGTGCCTGGCCAGGCGGCCCGGTGGGTGCGTCGTCGAAACGTTCGAGCAGTGCCTGCAACCAGGCCAGCCACGGCCCTTCACGCACCAGGCTGTCGGCAGCCAGGGGCGGCAGGCCGTGGCTCAGGCACAGGCGTTGACGCTCCTCGGCCACCGGCAGCTCACTCGGTGGCTGCGCCAGCAACTGCTGCTGGATCCGGCACAACCGGGCGACCAACCGTAGGTAATCGCCCAGGACATGCCCTTCGGCCAGTTGTTCCAGGCGCGCGGCGCGCACGTCGAAAAGCGTGGCAGGTGGCAGGTGGAGGAACGGCGGCGCGCTCGCCGCCGCTTCAATCTGCCCGGGTTCGAGTAATGTGCTCAAGCGGTCATCCTTCTTTGCTACCCGGGCCGTGGGGCGTCTTGTCGCCGGTCACGTCCCGGTACCACAGTTCATGGTGCTTGCGCGCCCAGGCTCGACTGACCCAGCCATGCAGCATGGCGCCGACCGAGCCCTTGATCCAGATGCCGGCGTAGATGTGCACGATGATGCTGAGGATCAGCACGAAGGCCGCCAGCGCATGCAGCAAGGTGGCCAGGCGAATGGCGCCGATATCGAAGTAGTGGCTGAAATAGGCACGCCAGATCACCACGCCACTGACCAGCAGCACCAGCATGCACAACAGCAGGGTCCAGAACAGCAGCTTCTGCCCGGCGTTGTACTTGCCGATCGGCGGCACGCCCTCCTCCTGGTTGCGCATCACCCGGTCGATGCGGCGCAGCCACTGACGGTCGTTGGCGGTGATGAAGTTGGCACGCCAGAAGCGCAGCACCAGGCCGAGGAAGAACACGAACATCGCCACGCCCAGGAATGGGTGCAGGATACGCGTCCAGGGCCCGCCGCCGAACAGGTGGCTGAGCCAGAACAAGGCCGGGTGGAACAGCGCCAGCCCCGACAGCCCGGCCAGGACGAACAGGATCGCGACGATCCAGTGGTTGGTCCGTTCGTTGGCGTTGTAGCGCAGGATCGGTTTGTTGTCGTTCATGGCCGCTGCTCCCCTTGCCCGCCGGGCTTGGTCGGATCATAGACATGGACCGACGGGTCCACCTGGTGCACGCTGTCGTCGGCGGGCAGCGGGTGTTCGTCCTCCTCGACCCGCTGCGGCCCGACCCGCACATAGTGGAAGAACCCGGCCAGCACCGCCGCGCCCATGGCCAGCAGCGCCAGTGGCTTGCTGATGCCTTTCCACAGCCCGACCAGCGGGCTGATCACCGGCTGGTCCGGCAGGCCGGCATAGATCCTGGGCGTATCGGCGTGGTGCAACACGTACATCACATGGGTGCCGCCGACGCCGTCCGGGTCGTACAGCCCGGCATTGTCGTAGCCACGGGACTTGAGATCAGTGATGCGCTCGGCGGCATGATCCTTCATGTCCTGCTTGCTGCCGAAGACGATCGCCCCGGTCGGGCAGGTCTTCACGCAGGCCGGCTCCAGGCCCACGGCCACGCGGTCAGAACACAGGCTGCACTTGTAGGCCTTGTGGTCCTTCTGCGAGATCCGCGGGATGTTGAACGGGCAGCCGGTGATGCAGTAGCCGCAACCGATGCAGTGGTCCTGGTTGAAGTCGACGATGCCGTTGACGTGCTTGATGATCGCGCCCGGGCTCGGGCAGGCCTTCAGGCAGCCAGGGTCGGCGCAGTGCATGCAGCCATCCTTGCGGATCAGCCACTCCAGGTTGCCATCGTCGCGCTCGTGCTCGGTGAAGCGCATCAGGGTCCAGGTTTCGGCGGTGAGGTCCTGGGGGTTGTCGTAGGTGCCATGGTTGTGGCCGACCTCGTCACGCAGTTCGTTCCACTCCGAGCACGCCACCTGGCAGGCCTTGCAACCGATGCACTTGGTGGTGTCGATCAGCTTGGCCACTTCCTGCTGCTGGCGTACCGAGGGCGGTACGGTCGTGGTGGCCGAGCGGGCGATGATATCTTGCTGGGCCATCAGATTTTCTCCACGTTGACGAGGAACGACTTGGACTCCGGCGTCTGGGTGTTGCCATCACCGAGGAACGGCACCAAGGTGTTGGTCAAGTAGCCATGCCGGGTCGTCCCGGTGAAGCCCCAGTGCAGCGGGATGCCGATCTGGTGCACGGTCTGGTTGTTGACCTGCAGCGGACGGATCCGCTTGGTCACCACCGCCACCGCCTCGATATGCCCACGCTTGCAGGTGACACGCACGCGGTCGCCGGCCTTGATGCCTTTCTCGTTGGCCAGCACCTCGCCGATCTCGACGAACTGCTCGGGTTGCAAGACGGCATTGATCGGGCAGTGCTTGGTCCAGAAGTGGAAGTGCTCGGTCAGCCGGTAGGTGGTCGCCGCGTAGGGGAATTCCTGGTGATTGCCCAGGGTGTCCCACACCGAGTCGAAGATGCGGCCGGCCGGGTTGCTGGTCGCCTTCTTGTTCTGCGGGTGCAGCGGGTTGATGCCGATCGGCGTCTCGAACGGCTCGTAGTGTTCGGGGAACGGCCCCTCGGCCATCTTGTCGATGGCGAAGAAACGCGCGACGCCCTCGGGGTTCATGATGAACGGGTTCATCCCCGCTTCAGGTGGCGAGTCGACCTTGTAGTCCGGCACGTCGGTACCGGTCCAGGCCTTGCCGTTCCACCACACCAGGCGCTTCTTCTCCGGGTCCCAAGGCTTGCCTTGGGGGTCGCTGGAAGCGCGGTTGTAGAGGATCCGCCGGTTAGCCGGCCAGGCCCAGGCCCAGTTCTGCACCTGGTGCATGCCGTACGGGTCGCTGTTGTCGCGCCGGGCCATCTGGTTGCCCTGCTCGGTCCAGCAGCCGGTGAAGATCCAGCAGCCCGCCGCGGTGCTGCCGTCGTCCTTGAGCTGGGCGAAACTGGCCAACTGCTGGCCGCCCTTGATCACGGCGCCGGTGGCGTCGGCCTGGTCGGTCACCGCCCAGCCGTTCATCTCCTTGGCCAACTCCTCAGGCGAAGGCTCCTCGGGGACCTTGTACGGCCAGCTGATGTTGAGCAGCGGGTCGGGATAGGCGCCGCCCTCGGCCGTGTAGCGCGCGCGCAGGCGCAGAAACAGCTCGCTCATGATGTGCACGTCGGTACGGGCCTCGCCCGGGCCGTCGGCGCCTTTCCAGTGCCACTGCAGCCAGCGGCTGCTGTTGACCAGCGAGCCGTCCTCCTCGGCGAAGCAGGTGGTGGGCAGGCGGATCACCTCGGTCTGGATGTTGGCCGTGTCGACATCGTTGTACGGGCCTGCGTTGCGCCAGAACTCCGAGGTCTCGGTAGCCAGCGGGTCCATGATGACCAGCCACTTGAGCTTGCCCAGCGCCGCAGTGACGCGGTTCTTGTCCGGCAGCGCGGCGATCGGGTTGAAGCCTTGGCACATGTAGCCGTTGACCTTGCCCTGGCCCATCATCTCGAACATGCGCAGCACGTCGTAGGCCGGTACGTCGAGCTTGGGCAGCCAGTCGTAGCCCCAGTTGTTCTCGGCAGTGGCGTTGTCGCCATACCAGGCCTTCATCAGGCTGACGTGGAACTTGCCGTAGTTCTGCCAGTACGACAGCTGGCCCGGGCGCAACGGCTTCGATGCACGTTTGTCGATGAACGCGGCGTAGTCCTGCTCGGCATCGCCGGCCAGGGTCAGGTAGCCCGGCAGCGAGTTGGACAGCAGCCCCAGGTCGGTCAGGCCCTGGATGTTGGAGTGACCACGTAGGGCGTTGACCCCGCCACCCGGCATGCCGACGTTGCCCAACAGCAGCTGGACCATGGCCGCGCTGCGGATGATCTGCGCACCGATCGAATGCTGCGTCCAGCCCAGGGCATAGAGGATCGTCATGGTCTTGCCCGGTTGCGAGCAGGTGGCGATCTCTTCCCAGATCTTCATCATCTGGTCCTGGGGCATGCCGCAGGTCATGCTCGCCAGTTCCGGCGTGTAGCGGCTGTAGTGCTGCTTCATCAGCTGGTACACGCAACGCGGGTGCTGCAAGGTCGGATCGACCTTGGCGTAGCCATCCTCACCGAGCTCGTAGCCCCAGCCGGACTTGTCGGCATAGATGCGCTTGTCCGCGTCATAGCCGCTGAACAGCCCATCCTCGAAGCCATAGTTCTCTTTGACGATGAACGACACGTCGGTGTAGTTGCGCACGTACTCGTGCTGGATCTTGTCGTTGCTCAGCAGGTAGTTGATCAACCCGCCCATGAAGGCGATGTCGGTACCGGTACGGATCGGCGCGTAGTAGTCCGCTACCGAAGCGGTACGGGTAAACCGCGGGTCGACCACGATCAGCCGCGCCTTGTTGTGCGCCTTGGCCTCGGTCACCCACTTGAAGCCGCAAGGGTGCGCTTCTGCTGCGTTGCCACCCATCACCAGGACCAGATTCGCGTTGGCGATATCGGACCAGTGGTTGGTCATGGCACCACGGCCATACGTCGGGGCAAGACTTGCCACCGTCGGGCCGTGTCAGACACGCGCTTGGTTATCGAACCCCAGCATGCCCAGCGAACGGATGACCTTGTGGGTCAGATAGCCGGCTTCGCTGGAGGCGGCGGATGCGGCGAGAAAACCGGTGGAGAGCCAGCGGTTGACCGTTTGGCCCTGGTCGTTCTTCTCGATGAAATTGGCGTCGCGGTCCTGTTTCATCAGCTCGGCGACGCGGTCGAGCGCCTCGTCCCAGCTGACCCGGGTCCACTCCTTGCTGCCCGCCTTGCGTACCTGGGGGTACTGCAGGCGGTTGGGGCTGTGGATGAAGTCCAGCAGGCCGGCGCCCTTCGGGCACAGGGTGCCGCGGTTGACCGGGTGGTCCGCGTCGCCCTCGATGTGGATGATGTTCTGCTTGACGTTCTTGCCCGCGTCCCCCTGGCTGTACAGGATCAGGCCGCAGCCGACCGAGCAGTAGGGGCAGGTATTGCGGGTTTCTTTGGTGTGGGCCAGCTTGAAGTGACGCACCTGCTCGGCGAACGCGGGTGTCGGGGCCATGCCCAACGCCGCGAGGCTCGAGCCTCCAAGGCCGACGGCGGCGACCTTGAAGAACTGCCGACGGTTGAGGTCCATCGTGCACTCCTGATCAGGTTCTGGGCCCCGGGACGTTGCCGGTGCCTCTAGGACAATCACGGTGGCGGCAAACTGATGGCCGCCAATCGTTAAGATTAGTCAAGAATCAGGAAAGTGCGCTGACCTGGATCACGAATGCGCCTTGCCGCATTCACCGATAAGCCCTACATCCATCAAGGAAAGAGACTACATCCTTACGCATAAATCTCCTGAAAGGTTGTCCCAAACCTCCATGGACGATAAATATGAACAAAATATGCACACTGGCTGGGCTCATGATAGGCGCTTCACTGCTGGCGATGCCCGCCGTGGCCGATCCACAACCAGTCGATCGAACCCGCGCAGGACAACCTTCCCCCATTACCGCAGAACGCGCCCGCAGCATGGCCAAGGCCGCTGAGCGCGCTGCCCGCGCCGAAGGCTTCGCCATCGTCATCAGCATCGTCGACAACCATGGCAACCTCAAGCACTTCCACCGCATGGACGGTACCAGCAGTGGCAGCATCAAGGTCGCCCAGCTCAAGGCATCGACGTCTGCCCGCTTCCCTTTATCTTCCAGGTCACTCGCAGAACGCAGCGCCGCGCTGCCGGCGAGCCCATATGCATCACTGCCGGGATTCACCTTACTGGAGGGCGGGTTGCCGATCATGGACGCAAACGGCGAGCATGTTGGTGGCATCGGGATCAGCGGCGCAACACCAGAACTGGATACGCAGTTTGCCCAGGCCGCGCTCGATAGCGAAGGTTGAGACGGAGTATGGAGCCCCGTACCAGCAAGCCTTCCCTCATGAAGTCCATGCGGGGCAGCGCTGCTGGGAGGTTGTCATCATGAGAACCGGCTTGCCGGTAATAGGAAAACTCCGAACAAGCCACTCAGCAACCGGCAATGACTGGCGTTATGGGCGCGTCAATGATCGCGGCATCGACAATCGTGCCCTAGCGCAACGACAGGTCCTTGTCTCGCTGGTAGTCGTTGATGGTCTCCAGAATTCCCGCCGCCACCTGCCTTTGGGTAATACGGCTCGATCAACGCAACCAATCTGCTCCACCGCACGACTTGCTCCATCTCGGCCAGGAAACGCTTGCGGCGGTTTTGCTTGCGCTTACCGGCGTACTCGAAATCGGAAAAGCTCATCTGACTCATGGAATGGAGGGCTTGCTGGAGGCAGTTGAACGGAGGGCTCTTTCAGTACAGGCCGGACAGTCTGTACTGACTTGATCGAAAAATCCCTAAAGACGGGGTATCGGTAACTCTTATACCGATATCGATGTTTTCAGCAATGAAGTACAGCCCTCTTCATTCGCAATGAGTTGAGAACTAACACCAGGATAACGTTCGAGAAGCTCGGAAACCAGTTGATGACATGAGCGGGGTACCACGATGCGAATAAGCCCTTGCGGGCTTTCAAGAAAGCGTTCTTTGAGTCGAAATACATTTGCCGAAGACTCAAGCAACTCTTTGCAATGCGAATAGATCTGAGCACGTTATTTTTTACATACCCAAAACGAAGAAAACCCCGCAAGTGCGGGGCTCTCCAAGGAAAACTTTACAGTTTTCGCTAAGGTGCTCTCTAGAACGGAATATCGTCATCGAAGCTGTCGAAGTCAGCGGCAGGCTGCGGAGCCGGCTGCTGCGGCGCAGGACGTTGTGGCGCCTGCTGCGGGCGCGGGGCCTGCTGGCGTGGCGCTTGGTTGTACTGCTGCTGGCCGCCCTGATTGTAGTTGCCACCACCCTGGTTGTACGGATCGCCACCCTGCTGCTGGTTCTGCGGGCGGCCGCCGAGCAGCTGCATGGTGCCCTGCATGTCGACGATGATCTCGGTGGTGTAGCGCTTGATGCCGTCCTTTTCCCATTCGCGGGTCTGCAGCTTGCCCTCGATGTACACCTGCGAGCCTTTGCGCAGGTACTCACCGGCAATTTCCGCGACCTTGCCAAACATGGCCACGCGGTGCCACTCGGTGCGCTCGACCTTCTGGCCGGTTTGCTTGTCGGTCCACTGCTCGCTGGTGGCCAGGCTCAGGTTGGTCACGGCGTTACCGTTGGGCAGGTAGCGGACTTCGGGATCCTGGCCACAGGTGCCGACCAGAATGACTTTGTTAACCCCACGGGCCATAACGTTCTCCTAGGCTTCGCACGCCGAAGAGGCCGGATTCACCAGACGCTCCAGGGTCGCACGGTCCAAAATTTTCGTATCCAGTTTGATGTAGATGGCGGCTTCTTCCGCCACCACCACGGCGTCGGTCACACCCGGCACGGCCATCAGGCGTTCGGTCAGCCCGGCTTCCCGGACCGCCTCTGGCGTCAGCGACATGCGCAGGCTGGTCACGTAGGGCGGCTCGTTCATGCGCAACGCAGTGACCAGCCACACGGCACACAGGCCTGCACAACCGAGGAACACCATGCCCAGGCCACCGTGCTGGAACAACCAGCCACCGATGATTCCTCCCAGGGCAGCACCAAGGAACTGGCTGGTGGAATAGACCCCCATGGCCGTCCCCTTGCCGCCGGCGGGCGACACCTTGCTGACCAGCGAAGGCAAGGATGCCTCCAGCAGGTTGAAGGCAGTAAAGAATACCACGGTGCCAATCACCAGTCCGCGCAAGTTGTCAGCCCATTGCCAGAAGAACAGCTCGACCACCAGCAATACACTGACCGCGCCAAGCAACACGCGTTTCATCTTGCGCTTTTTTTCGCCGTAGATAATGAACGGGACCATTGCAAAAAATGAGACGAGCAAAGCGGTCAGGTAGACCCACCAGTGCTGCTCCTTGGGCAGGCCTCCGCGCTCGACGAACGCCAGGGGCAGCGCGACGAAGCTGGCCATGAGGATGGCATGGAGGACAAAAATGCCCACGTTCAGGCGCAACAGGTCCGGATGACGCAGTGTCGGGCCCAGTGCCTGGCGCGCTACCCCCGACTCCCGGTGCTGCAAGGCACCATGGGCATGGGGTACGACGAAGGCGATCAGGCCGATGCCGACCAGAGCGAGCCCGGCGGTGACGAGGAACAATCCTGACAGGCCGAAGGCACGTGTCAGCAATGGGCCGGCGACCATGGCCACGGCGAACGACAGGCCGATGCTCATGCCGATCATGGCCATGGCCTTGGTCCGGTGCTGCTCGCGGGTGAGGTCGGAAAGCAGTGCCATCACCGCCGCGGAAATGGCCCCGGCACCTTGCATAATACGCCCGGCGATCACACCCCAGATCGAGTCGGCCTGGGCTGCCAGCACACTGCCCAGGGCGAAGATCACCAGCCCCAGGTAGATCACCGGGCGGCGACCGATGCGGTCGGAAATCACCCCGAACGGTATCTGCAGCACGGCCTGGGTCAGCCCGTAGGCACCGATGGCCAGGCCGATCAGCGCGGGCGTCGCGCCAGCCAGGTCCATGCCGTAGGTCGCCAGCACCGGCAAGACCATGAACATGCCCAGCATACGAAAGGCAAAGACCAGGGCCAGGCCGCCTGCGGCGCGGGTTTCGCTGCCACTCATGCGTTCGTTGTGAGTGTCGTGCATGGATTAACCTCGTGTGAACCGGCGGCGATTCTATCAGTCCGACGGCTTGACGGCATCTGCGCGACGCTTTGCCGCGTACTGGCCGCGCGCCTTATACTTCCTTGTTTATGCCCGCCGAGCGAGGCCTTAGTGGACAAGATCCTGATCCGTGGGGCACGTACCCACAACCTGAAGAACATCGACCTGACCCTGCCGCGTGACAAGCTGATCGTGATCACCGGCCTGTCCGGATCCGGCAAGTCGTCCCTGGCCTTCGACACCCTGTACGCCGAAGGCCAGCGCCGTTACGTCGAGTCGCTGTCGGCCTACGCCCGGCAGTTCCTGTCGATGATGGAAAAGCCCGATGTCGACACCATCGAAGGATTGTCGCCGGCCATCTCCATCGAGCAGAAGTCGACTTCGCACAACCCGCGCTCGACGGTCGGCACCATCACCGAGATCTACGACTACCTGCGCCTGCTCTATGCACGGGTCGGCACGCCGCGCTGCCCGGACCACGACATTCCGTTGGAGGCGCAAACGATCAGCCAGATGGTCGACCTGGTGCTGGAAAAGCCCGAGGGCAGCAAGTTGATGCTGCTGGCACCGGTGGTGCGCGAGCGCAAGGGCGAGCACCTGGCGGTGTTCGACGAGCTGCGTGCGCAGGGGTTCGTCCGCGCCCGGGTCAATGGCAAGCTCTACGAGCTCGACGAGCTGCCCAAGCTGGACAAGCAGAAAAAGCACAGCATCGATGTGGTGGTGGACCGCTTCAAGGTCCGCGAAGACTTGCAGCAACGCCTGGCCGAGTCGTTCGAGACGGCGCTCAAGCTGGCGGACGGCATCGCCTTGGTAGCGCCGATGGACGACGAAGCAGGCGAAGAGATGATCTTCTCCGCGCGCTTCGCCTGCCCCGTGTGCGGCCATGCGATCAGCGAACTGGAGCCGAAGCTGTTCTCCTTCAATAACCCGGCCGGCGCCTGCCCGACCTGCGACGGCCTGGGGGTCAAGCAGTTCTTCGACACCAAACGCCTGGTCAACAATGAACTGACCCTGGCCGAGGGTGCCATCCGCGGATGGGACCGGCGCAACGTCTATTACTTCCAGATGCTCGGCTCCTTGGCCGCGCACTATGGCTTCAGCCTCGAAGAGCCCTTCGGCGAGCTGTCGGCCGAGCACCAGAAGGTCATCCTGCACGGCAGCGGCAAGCAGAGCGTCGACTTCAAGTACCTCAACGACCGTGGCGACATCGTCAAGCGCTCGCACCCGTTCGAAGGCATCGTGCCGAACCTGGAGCGACGCTATCGGGAAACCGAGTCGGCCACCGTGCGCGAGGAGCTGGCCAAGTACCTCGGCACACAGCCCTGCCCGGACTGCCGCGGCACCCGCCTGCGTCGTGAAGCGCGTCATGTGTGGGTGGGCGAGAAGACCCTGCCGGCGGTCACCAACCTGCCGATCGGCGAGGCCAGCGACTATTTCGACAGCTTGAGCCTGACCGGCCGGCGCGGCGAGATCGCGGCGAAGATCCTCAAGGAAATCTGCGAGCGTCTGCAGTTCCTGGTCAACGTCGGCCTCGACTACCTGACCCTGGACCGCAGCGCCGAGACCCTGTCCGGCGGCGAGGCCCAGCGCATCCGCCTGGCCAGCCAGATCGGCGCTGGCCTGGTGGGCGTGATGTACATCCTCGACGAACCGTCCATCGGCCTGCACCAGCGCGACAACGACCGCTTGCTGGCAACCCTCAACCACCTGCGCGACCTGGGCAACACGGTGATCGTGGTGGAGCATGACGAGGACGCCATCCGCCTGGCCGACTACGTGGTGGACATCGGCCCGGGCGCGGGTGTGCATGGTGGGCGGATCGTTGCCGAAGGCTCGCCCGAGGAAGTCATGGCGCACCCCGACTCCCTCACCGGCAAGTACCTGTCCGGGCGCAAGAAGATCGTCGTCCCGGCCAAACGCACACCACGCAACAAGAAGCTGTCGCTGAAACTCAAGGGCGCGCGTGGCAACAACCTGCAGAACGTCGACCTGGAAATCCCGATCGGCCTGCTGACCTGCGTCACCGGGGTTTCCGGCTCGGGCAAGTCGACGCTGATCAACAATACCCTGTTCCCCTTGGCAGCCACCGCGCTCAATGGCGCCACCAGCCTGGAGGCGGCACCGCACAACAGCCTGGACGGGCTGCAGCACCTCGACAAGGTGGTCGACATCGACCAGAGCCCGATCGGCCGCACGCCACGTTCCAACCCGGCGACCTACACCGGCATCTTCACCCCGATCCGCGAGCTGTTCGCCGGCGTGCCGGAGTCCCGTGCCCGCGGCTACGGCCCGGGGCGTTTCTCGTTCAACGTCAAGGGTGGCCGCTGCGAGGCCTGCCAGGGCGATGGCCTGATCAAGGTGGAGATGCACTTCCTGCCGGACATCTACGTACCGTGCGATGTGTGCAAGAGCAAGCGCTACAACCGCGAGACCCTGGAGATCAAGTACAAGGGCAAGAATATCCACGAGGTCCTGGAAATGACCATCGAGGACGCCCGCGCCTTCTTCGATGCGGTACCGGCCCTGGCGCGCAAGCTGCAAACGCTGATGGACGTGGGGCTTTCCTACATCAAGCTGGGGCAGTCGGCCACGACGCTCTCAGGCGGCGAGGCGCAGCGGGTCAAGTTGTCGCGCGAGTTGTCCAAGCGTGACACGGGCAAGACTCTGTACATTCTCGACGAGCCGACCACCGGCCTGCACTTCGCCGATATCCAGCAGTTGCTGGACGTGCTGCACCGCCTGCGCGACCACGGCAACACCGTGGTGGTGATCGAACACAACCTGGACGTGATCAAGACCGCCGACTGGCTGGTGGACTTGGGGCCGGAAGGCGGTTCGAAAGGCGGCCAGATCATCGCCTGCGGTACGCCCGAAGAGCTGGCCAAGATGAAACAGTCCCATACAGGGCACTATCTGAAACCGCTGCTGGAGCGGGATCGGGCCTGATCCCTAGGGGCGCCTTCGCGCTCCTCTCGCGACAAGGCCGCTCCCACGAGTAACGCGCACCCCATCATGAGGGCGCGATACTCGTGGGAGCGGCCTTGGTCGGAAGGCTGCTCGGAATCCCAGCCGGGCTTACATCTGCGACTGCAGGTAGTTCTCCAGGCCGATGGACTTGATCAGGCCCTGCTGCTTTTCCAGCCAGTAGGTGTGGTCTTCCTCGGTATCGGCCAGTTGCGCGCGCAGGATGTCGCGGCTGATGTAGTCCTTGTGCAGCTCGCACAACTCGATGCCCTTGCACAGCGCAGCACGCACCTTGTACTCCAGGCGCAGGTCGGCAGCGATCATGTCCGGCACGGTGGTGCCCACGTCCAGGTCGTCCGGGCGCATGCGTGGCGTGCCCTCGAGCATCAGGATGCGGCGCATCAAGGCGTCGGCGTGTTGCGTCTCTTCTTCCATCTCGTGGTTGATGCGCTCATAGAGCTTGGTCAGGCCCCAGTCTTCGTACATCCGCGAGTGAATGAAATACTGGTCGCGTGCTGCCAGTTCGCCCGTCAGCAACGTGTTGAGGTAGTCGATTACGTCCGGGTGACCTTGCATCGCCCTGCTTCTCCTAGTGGAACCTTATTAGCACATAGTGTGAACCAGGATTGGCCGAAGGTCACTGAAAAGTGCGCAATAACATGCAAAAAAACCGGCAAACAGTAGTGATATTCATTGAAAAACCGCCCAAATGAGGGCGGTTCTCCTTATCACTTCGAGTTAGGCGAAATTCACGCCCAACGCTTTGGCGATACCCTCGCCGTAGGCCGGGTCGGCCTTGAAGAAATGCTGCAGTTGACGCTGCACCACATCCTCGCTGACGCCTGCCATCGCACCGGCGATGTTGTTGATGAGCAATGCCTTCTGTTCGGCATCCATCAGGCGGAACAACGCCCCGGCATGGCTGTAGTAGTCGTCGTCCTCGCGGTGATCGTAGCGATCGGCCACACCTTGCAGGGCCAATGCAGGCTCCGCGTGACGAGGCGACTGCTTCGGCGCATCGCCATAGCTGTTGGGCTCGTAGTTCGGCGCGCTGCCGTAGCTGCCCAGGGCCATCGAACCGTCACGCTGGTAGCTGTGCACTGGGCAACGCGGGGCATTGACCGGCAGCTGCTGATGGTTGGTACCGATACGGTAGCGGTGGGCGTCAGCATAGGCGAACACCCGGCCTTGCAGCATGCGGTCCGGCGAGAGACCGACACCCGGCACCATGTTGCTTGGGCCGAAGGCGGCCTGCTCGACTTCGGCGAAGTAGTTGAGCGGGTTACGATTCAGCTCCAGCACGCCGACCTCGATCAGCGGGTAGTCCTTCTGCGACCAGGTCTTGGTCACGTCGAAGGGGTTTTCCTGGCGGTTGGCGGCTTCCTCTTCGCTCATTACCTGGATGCAGACGGTCCAGCGCGGGTAGTCACCACGCTCGATGGCCTCGAACAGGTCACGCTGGGCGTAGTCCGGGTCGCTGCCCGCCAGGCGCGCTGCCTCGGCCGGTGCCAGGTTCTTGATGCCCTGCTGGGTCTTGAAGTGCCACTTGACCCAGGTGCGCTCGCCGGTGGCGCTGATCAGGCTATAGGTGTGGCTACCGAAGCCGTGCATGTGGCGGTAGCCATCCGGGATGCCCCGGTCGGAGAAGAGGATGGTGACCTGGTGCAGCGCTTCGGGCGAATGCGACCAGAAGTCCCACATCATCTGGGCATTCTTCAGGTTGGTCTGCGGATGGCGCTTCTGCGTGTGGATGAAGTCCGGGAACTTCAGCGGGTCACGGATGAAGAACACTGGCGTATTGTTGCCGACGATGTCCCAGTTGCCTTCCTCGGTATAGAACTTGACCGCGAAACCGCGTGGATCCCGCTCGGTGTCGGCCGAGCCACGCTCACCACCGACGGTAGAGAAACGCAGGAAGGTTTCGGTCTGCTTGCCGACCTGCTCGAACAGCTTGGCGCTGGTGTAGCGGGTGATGTCACGCGTGACGGTGAAGGTGCCATAGGCGCCCGACCCTTTGGCGTGCACACGGCGCTCGGGGATGTTCTCACGGTTGAAGTGGGCGAGCTTCTCGATCAGGTGAATGTCATCGAGCAGCAGCGGGCCGCGTCGGCCTGCCGAACGGGAATTCTGGTTGTCGGCTACAGGTGCACCGCTGGCGGTGGTGAGAATCTTGCTCATGGGCTCTCCTTATCGGTCTTGAACTGCCGGCTAATCGGCTTGGTGATAAGTATCCGCGAGCTGTATTACAAGAACTAATTCATTGATCCATTCGCTTCGATAGAAAATAACAATTCATACGCGCACAAAAAACCGGGCACGAGGCCCGGCTTCTTGCAGCAGACAGACGTCTTACTCGGCAGCTTCTACAGCACCACCGACCGGACGATCAACCAGCTCGACGTACGCCATAGGCGCGTTGTCGCCAGCGCGGAAACCGCACTTCAGGATGCGCAGGTAGCCGCCCTGACGAGTGGCGTAACGCTTGCCCAGGTCGTTGAACAGCTTGCCAACGGCAGCTTTCGAACGGGTACGGTCGAAAGCCAGACGACGGTTGGCGACGCTGTCTTCCTTGGCCAGGGTGATCAGCGGCTCGGCAACGCGGCGCAGTTCCTTGGCTTTCGGCAGGGTGGTTTTGATCAGCTCGTGCTCGATCAGCGACACTGCCATGTTCTGGAACATGGCCTTGCGGTGAGAGCTGGTACGGCTCAGGTGACGTCCACTTTTACGATGACGCATGATTCATTCCTTACCAAACACTACGTTCGGTGATTACGACGATCAGGCAGTCGCCTTGTCGTCTTTCTTAAGACTTGCAGGCGGCCAGTTGTCGAGGCGCATGCCGAGAGACAGACCACGAGAGGCCAGGACGTCCTTGATTTCGGTCAGGGACTTCTTGCCCAGGTTCGGAGTTTTCAACAGTTCTACTTCGGTACGCTGAATCAGGTCGCCGATGTAGTAGATGTTCTCCGCCTTCAGGCAGTTGGCCGAACGTACGGTCAGTTCCAGATCGTCAACCGGACGCAGCAGGATCGGATCGATCTCGTCTTCCTGCTCGACTACGACAGGCTCGCTGTCACCCTTGAGGTCGACGAACGCGGCCAGCTGCTGCTGCAGGATGGTCGCGGCGCGGCGGATAGCCTCTTCAGGGTCCAGGGTGCCGTTGGTTTCCAGATCGATGACCAGCTTGTCCAGGTTGGTACGCTGTTCAACACGGGCGTTCTCGACCACGTAGGCGATACGACGCACCGGGCTGAACGAGGCGTCCAGCTGCAAGCGGCCAATGCTGCGGCTTTCGTCTTCGTCGGTCTGACGCGAGTCGGCCGGCTCGTAACCACGACCACGAGCTACGGTGAGCTTCATGTTCAGGGCGCCGTTGGACGCCAGGTTCGCGATTACGTGATCGGGGTTGACGATCTCGACATCGTGATCCAGCTGAATATCGGCAGCGGTAACCACCCCCGAACCCTTTTTCGACAAGGTCAGCGTAACTTCGTCACGACCGTGCAGCTTGATAGCCAGGCCTTTGAGGTTCAACAGGATTTCAATGACGTCTTCCTGTACACCTTCGATCGCGGAGTACTCGTGGAGTACGCCATCGATCTCGGCCTCGACTACTGCACAGCCAGGCATGGAGGACAACAGGATGCGGCGCAGCGCGTTGCCCAGGGTATGGCCGAAACCACGCTCGAGAGGCTCGAGCGTGATCTTGGCGCGGGTTGGACTGACGACCTGCACATCGATGTGGCGGGGCGTCAGGAACTCATTTACCGAAATCTGCATGGATGCACCTATTTTCTAGCCCTTACTTGGAGTAGAGCTCGACAATCAGGTTTTCGTTGATGTCGGCGGACAGGTCGCTGCGAGCAGGAACGTTCTTGAAAACGCCCGACTTCTTGGCAGCATCCACGTCAACCCACTCAACGCGGCCACGCTGGGCGCACAGTTCAAGGGCTTGAACAATGCGCAGCTGGTTCTGCGACTTCTCGCGAACCGCGACCACGTCACCCGGACGAACTTGGTAGGATGGAATGTTTACGGTCTTGCCGTTAACGCTGATTGCCTTGTGCGAAACCAGCTGACGGGATTCGGAACGAGTCGAACCGAAGCCCATGCGGTAAACGACGTTGTCCAGACGGCATTCGAGCAGTTGCAGCAGGTTCTCACCGGTAGCGCCTTTCTTCGAGGCTGCCAGCTGGTAGTAACCGCGGAACTGACGTTCCAGAACACCGTAGATACGACGGACTTTCTGTTTCTCGCGCAGCTGGGTGCCGTAGTCGGACTGACGGCCACGGCGCTGACCGTGGATACCCGGGGCTGCTTCGATGTTGCACTTCGATTCCAGAGCGCGAACGCCGCTCTTCAGGAACAGATCGGTGCCTTCACGACGAGACAGTTTGCATTTTGGACCAATGTAACGTGCCATTTATCTGTCTCCTGATTACACGCGACGCTTCTTCGGCGGACGGCACCCGTTGTGCGGGATTGGCGTCACGTCGGTGATGCTGGCGATCTTGTAGCCGCAGCTGTTCAGAGCACGAACAGCGGACTCACGACCTGGACCTGGGCCCTTGACGTTGACGTCGAGGTTCTTCAGGCCGTATTCCAGCGCAGCTTGACCAGCGCGCTCGGCAGCGATCTGGGCTGCGAACGGGGTGGATTTGCGCGAACCACGGAAACCCGAACCACCGGAGGTCGCCCAGGACAGTGCGTTGCCCTGACGGTCGGTGATGGTCACGATGGTGTTGTTGAAAGACGCATGGATGTGGGCGATGCCATCAACCACTGTCTTTTTGACTTTCTTACGAGGACGAGCAGCAGGTTTTGCCATGTCTATATTCCTGGGCGATTACTTGCGGATCGGCTTACGCGGGCCCTTACGGGTGCGTGCGTTGGTCTTGGTGCGCTGACCGCGAACCGGCAGACCTTTACGATGACGCAGGCCGCGGTAGCAACCCAGGTCCATCAAGCGCTTGATCTTCATGTTGATGTCACGACGCAGGTCACCTTCGGTGGTGAACTTCGCGACTTCGCCACGCAGGGTTTCGATTTGCTCGTCGCTCAGATCCTTGATCTTAGCGGCTGGGTTGACCCCAGCGTCTGCACAGATCTTCTGCGCAGTGGTGCGACCGACACCATAGATGTAGGTCAGCGAGATAACAGTGTGCTTGTTATCTGGAATGTTGACGCCTGCAATACGGGCCATTCAGTGGGACTCCAATTGACAGCTACCTACGCCCCGGAAGCCAAGAAATAGGGCGCGAGATAATATCGCTGTAGAAACGAATAATCAACCCAGCAGCGCACTAGCTGCTGGGTTTGAAGCGCGAATCACACTCAGCCTTGGCGCTGCTTGTGACGCGGTTCCGCGCTGCAAATCACTCGCACGATACCTTCGCGGCGAATAATCTTGCAGTTACGGCACAGCTTTTTCACCGATGCACGAACTTTCATTACCGACTCCTCGAACCTTAGGGGCCTATCAGCGCAGCAGACCGCTGCCGCCGTAGCCTTTCAGGTTAGCTTTCTTCATCAGGGATTCGTACTGGTGCGAAACGAGGTGCGATTGTACTTGGGACATGAAGTCCATCACAACCACTACCACAATCAGCAACGAGGTCCCGCCAAGGTAGAACGGAACGTTTGCCGCCACCACCAGGAACTGGGGCAGGAGGCACACGGCCGTCATGTAAAGAGCACCGAACATGGTCAGACGGGTCAGAACGCCATCAATGTAGCGCGCCGACTGCTCACCAGGACGGATACCCGGAATAAAGGCACCGGACTTCTTCAGGTTTTCCGCTACGTCTTTCGGATTGAACATCAGCGCCGTGTAGAAGAAGCAGAAGAAAATGATCCCTGCACTAAACAGCAGAATGTTCAACGGCTGACCAGGAGCGATCGACTGCGAGATGTCCTGCAGCCAGCCCATACCTTCGGACTGACCGAACCAGGCACCCAGCGAAGCCGGAAACAGCAGAATGCTGCTGGCGAAAATGGCCGGGATGACCCCTGCCATGTTCACCTTGAGCGGCAAGTGGCTGGTCTGCGCAGCGAAGACCTTGCGGCCCTGCTGACGCTTGGCGTAGTGAACGGCGATACGACGCTGACCACGCTCGATGAACACCACGAAGCCGATAATCGCTACTGCCAGCAAACCGATAGCGACCAGGGCGAAAATGTTGATATCGCCTGTGCGTGCAGACTCGAAAGACTGCCCGATTGCTCTCGGAAGACCGGCAACGATACCCGCGAAGATCAACATCGAGATACCGTTGCCCACACCGCGCTCGGTGATCTGCTCGCCCAGCCACATCATGAACATCGCGCCCGCCACGAACGTGGAGACGGCGACCACATGGAAGCCCAGGCCCGCAGAAAACGCCACGCCCTGGTTGGCCAGGCCAATGGACATGCCAATGGCCTGGACCAGCGCCAGGATAACGGTGCCGTAGCGGGTGTACTGGCTGATCTTGCGACGGCCAGCTTCACCTTCCTTCTTCAACTGCTCCAGTTGCGGGCTGACCGCGGTCATGAGCTGCATGATGATCGACGCCGAGATGTACGGCATGATCCCCAGTGCGAAAATGCTCATGCGCTCCAGCGCGCCACCGGAAAACATGTTGAACAAGCTAAGAATGGTCCCCTCATTCTGTCGAAACAGATCCGCCAGACGGTCCGGGTTGATGCCGGGCACCGGGATATGCGCACCTATCCGATAGACGATGATCGCCATGAACAGGAAGCGCAGACGAGCCCAGAGTTCCGACATCCCGCCCTTACCGAGCGAAGAGAGAGCACCTTGCTTAGCCATTTATTCCTCGAACTTGCCGCCAGCTGCTTCGATAGCCGCACGCGCACCCTTGGTGGCTGCGATACCCTTGATGGTGACTGCACGAGTGACTTCGCCCGACAGCATGATTTTCACACGCTGTACGTTCTGGCCGATCACGTTGGCATCCTTCAGGGATTGCACGGAAATCACGTCGCCTTCCACCTTGGCCAGCTCGGACAGACGCACTTCGGCGCGGTCCATGGCTTTCAGGGAAACGAAGCCGAACTTCGGCAGGCGACGGTGCAGCGGCTGTTGACCGCCTTCGAAGCCCGGAGCGATCGAACCACCGGAACGGGAGGTCTGACCCTTGTGGCCGCGGCCACCGGTCTTGCCCAAACCGCTACCGATACCACGACCCGGACGATGCTTCTCGCGACGGGAACCCGGCGCTGGACTCAGATCATTGAGTTTCATCGATTAACCCTCGACGCGCAGCATGTAGTAAGCCTTGTTGATCATCCCGCGGTTCTCGGGAGTATCCTGGACTTCTACAGTGTGACCGATGCGGCGCAGACCCAGGCCCTTAACGCACAGCTTGTGGTTGGGCAGGCGGCCGGCGGTGCTTTTGATCAGCGTTACTTTTACGGTTGCCATGATCAGATGATCTCCTCAACGCTCTTGCCGCGCTTGGCAGCAATGGACTCAGGAGATTGCATGGCTTTCAGACCCTTGAAGGTGGCATAGACCACGTTCACTGGGTTGGTCGAACCGTAGCACTTGGCCAGGACGTTCTGGACGCCAGCAACTTCCAGGACAGCACGCATTGCGCCGCCGGCGATGATACCGGTACCTTCGGAGGCAGGCTGCATGTAGACCTTCGAGGCGCCATGGGCGGCCTTGGTGGCGTACTGCAGGGTGGTGCCCTTCAGGTCGACCTGGATCATGTTGCGACGGGCAGCTTCCATGGCTTTCTGGATCGCGGCAGGTACTTCGCGCGACTTGCCACGGCCGAAGCCGACACGGCCCTTGCCATCACCTACCACGGTCAACGCGGTGAAGGTGAAGATACGGCCGCCTTTGACGGTTTTTGCAACGCGGTTAACTTGAACCAGCTTCTCGATGTAGCCTTCGTCGCGCTTTTGGTCGTTATTTGCCATAACTTAGAACTCCAGCCCGCCTTCACGAGCAGCATCGGCCAGCGCCTTGACGCGGCCGTGGTACTTGAAGCCAGAACGGTCGAAAGCAACTTGAGAGATGCCGGCGGCTTTCGCGCGCTCAGCTACCAGCTTGCCAACCTTAGTGGCCGCGTCGATGTTGCCGGTGGCGCCATCACGCAGTTCTTTGTCCAAGGTAGAGGCGCTTGCCAGAACCTTGCTGCCGTCGGCCGAAATGACCTGGGCGTAGATGTGCTGCGAGGAGCGGAACACGCACAGACGCACGACTTCGAGTTCGTGCATCTTCAGGCGTGCTTTGCGAGCGCGACGCAGTCGAGTAACTTTTTTGTCGGTCATTTGCTAGGCCCTACTTCTTCTTGGCTTCTTTACGACGGACTACTTCGTCCGCGTAACGCACACCCTTGCCTTTGTAAGGCTCTGGCGGACGGAAGTCGCGGATTTCAGCGGCCACCTGACCAACCAGCTGCTTGTCGATACCCTTGATCAGGATGTCGGTCTGGCTGGGGGTTTCAGCGGTGATGCCGGCTGGCAGTTCGTAGTCCACGGGGTGCGAGAAGCCCAGAGCCAGGTTCAGGACATTGCCCTTGGCCTGCGCCTTGTAACCAACACCGACCAGCTGGAGCTTGCGCTCGAAGCCTTGGCTTACGCCCTGGACCATGTTGTTGACCAGGGCACGGGTGGTACCGGCCATGGCGCGAGCTTGCTGGTCACCATTGCGAGCAGCGAAACGCAGTTCGCCAGACTCTTCGATAACTTCAACAGACGAGTGAACGTTCAGTTCGAGAGTGCCCTTGGCACCCTTCACCGAAAGCTGCTGGCCGGCGAATTTGATTTCGACGCCTGCTGGCAGCTTAACGGGGTTCTTAGCGACGCGAGACATGCTTATCCCCCCTTAGAACACTGTGCAGAGAACTTCGCCGCCAACACCGGCAGCACGCGCAGCACGATCAGTCATCACACCCTTGTTGGTGGAGACGATGGACACGCCCAGGCCGCCACGAACTTTCGGCAGGTCTGCAACGGACTTGTACTGGCGCAGGCCTGGACGGCTGGCGCGCTTCAGTTCCTCGATGACCGGACGGCCTTCGAAGTACTTCAGCTCGATCGACAGGGAGGGTTTGACTTCGCTGCTGACCTGGTAGCCAGCGATGTAACCTTCGTCTTTCAGAACTTTGGCTACCGCTACCTTCAGGTTCGAGGAAGGCATGCTTACGACGGACTTTTCAGCCATCTGGGCATTACGGATGCGAGTTAGCATGTCCGCTAACGGGTCCTGCATACTCATGGGCTAGATGCTCCTGATACAAGAAATATTAGCCTTGCGGCTATCACAACCACCCGAGCAGGCAGGGCAAAAAACCCGGGCTCAGGTGAGCCGGTCATTCTAGACACAAGACAGAAACGAAACAAGCCCCATATAGGGGCTTGTTTCGTTGCGAGGTCACCGGCGGTCGGAAGATTGCTCCCCTTGCGCCGGGATCACACCAACCGCGATTACCAGCTGGCCTTGACCAGACCTGGAACATCACCGCGCATTGCAGCCTGGCGCAGCATGTTACGGCCCAGGCCGAACTTACGGTAGACACCGTGCGGACGACCGGTCAGGCGGCAGCGGTTGCGCAGGCGCGAGGCGCTGGCGTCACGCGGCTGCTTCTGCAGGGCGACTACGGCGGCGAAACGCTCCTCAGGGGAGACGTCCTGGTTGACGATGATCGCTTTCAGCTCGGCACGCTTCTTGGCGTACTTGGCTACCGTGAGCTGACGCTTCAGCTCGCGGTTTTTCATGCTCTTCTTGGCCATTTTCCTACTCCAATCAGTTGCGGAACGGGAATTTGAAAGCACGCAGCAGGGCGCGGCCTTCTTCATCCGTACGAGCAGTGGTGGTCAGGGTGATGTCCAGACCGCGCAGAGCATCGATCTTGTCGTAGTCGATTTCCGGGAAGATGATCTGCTCTTTCACACCCATGCTGTAGTTGCCACGACCATCGAAGGACTTGGCATTCAGGCCGCGGAAGTCGCGGACCCGAGGCAGGGAGATCGACAGCAGACGATCCAGGAATTCGTACATACGGTCGCGGCGCAGGGTTACCTTGACGCCGATCGGCCAACCTTCACGAACCTTGAAACCCGCAATGGACTTGCGAGCGAAAGTCACGACCGGCTTCTGACCGGTGATCTTTTCCAGGTCGGCAACAGCGTTCTCGATGACTTTCTTGTCACCGATCGCTTCGCCCAGGCCCATGTTCAGGGTGATCTTGGTAACGCGCGGAACTTCCATCACGTTCGCGAGCTTAAGTTCTTCCTTAAGCTTGGGAGCGATTTCGTTCCGGTAAATCTCTTTCAGTCGTGCCATTGTCTTCTACCTAGCAGTGTTCAAGCATCAACCGCTTTCTGGGTCGACTTGAAGACACGAATTTTCTTGCCGTCTTCGACTTTGAAGCCAACGCGGTCAGCCTTGTTGGTTTCACTGTTGAAGATGGCAACGTTGGAAGCGTGCAGAGGCGCTTCTTTCTCGACGATACCGCCCTGGACGCCTGCCATCGGGTTAGGCTTGGTATGACGCTTGACCAGGTTGACACCGCCAACGACCAGACGGTCGTCAGCGAGGACCTTCAGCACCTTACCGCGCTTGCCCTTGTCTTTGCCGGCGATCACGATGATCTCGTCGTCACGACGAATCTTTTGCATGTCGGATCTCCTTACAGCACTTCAGGGGCGAGCGAGACGATCTTCATGAACTTCTCGGAACGAAGCTCACGGGTCACTGGCCCGAAGATGCGAGTGCCGATCGGCTCTTGCTTGTTGTTCAGCAGAACAGCAGCGTTGCCGTCGAAACGAATGATGGAACCGTCAGCGCGGCGAACACCGTGCTTGGTGCGGACGACGACAGCGGTCATCACCTGGCCTTTCTTGACCTTGCCGCGCGGAATCGCTTCCTTCACGGTCACCTTGATGATGTCACCGATGCCGGCGTAACGGCGGTGGGAACCGCCGAGCACCTTGATGCACATGACGCGACGAGCGCCGCTGTTATCGGCCACATCGAGCATGGATTGAGTCTGAATCATAAAATATCTCCGACCCTTCGCCCTTAGACTTCAACAGCGCGTTCGAGAACTTCAACCAGGGCCCAGGACTTGGTCTTGGCCAGCGGACGGGTTTCACGGATGGAAACCTTGTCGCCGATGTGGCACTGGTTGTTTTCGTCGTGCGCGTGCAGCTTAGTCGAACGCTTAACGTATTTACCGTAGATCGGGTGCTTGACGCGACGCTCGATCAGAACGGTGATGGTCTTGTCCATTTTGTCGCTGACGACACGGCCAGTCAGCGTACGGACGGTTTTTTCAGCTTCAGCCATGATCACTTACCTGCCTGCTGGTTGAGCACAGTTTTCACGCGAGCGATGTCACGCTTAACTTGCGAGAGCAGGTGCGACTGCCCCAACTGGCCAGTTGCCTTCTGCATGCGCAGATTGAACTGGTCGCGCAGCAAGCCGAGCAGTTGCTCATTCAGTTGCTGTGCCGATTTTTCACGAAGTTCATTCGCTTTCATCACATCACCGTCCGCTTAACAAAGGAGGTGGCGAGAGGCAGCTTTGCAGCAGCCAGGGCGAAAGCCTCGCGCGCCAGCTCTTCAGAAACACCCTCGATCTCGTACAGGACTTTGCCTGGCTGGATCTGGGCAACCCAGTACTCCACGGAACCCTTACCTTTACCCATACGCACTTCGAGAGGCTTCTTGGTAACCGGCTTGTCCGGGAATACACGGATCCAGATCTTGCCGCCACGTTTTACGTGACGGGTCAGGGCACGACGTGCCGACTCGATCTGGCGGGCGGTGAGACGACCGCGGGATACAGCTTTCAGGGCGAATTCGCCGAAGCTGACCTTGCTACCGCGCAGGGCCAGACCACGGTTGTGGCCGGTCATCTGCTTGCGGAATTTTGTACGCTTTGGTTGCAACATTTGGCGTACCCCTTACTTAGCAGCTTTTTTACGAGGCGCTGGTGCTTGAGGCTTCAGCTCTTCCTGGCGACCACCAATAACTTCGCCTTTGAAGATCCAAACCTTGACACCGATCACACCGTAGGTGGTGTGGGCTTCGTAGGTGGCATAGTCGATATCGGCACGCAGGGTGTGCAGTGGCACACGACCTTCGCGATACCATTCAGTACGTGCAATCTCGGCACCGCCGAGACGACCGCTCACCTGGATCTTGATGCCCTTGGCACCAATACGCATGGCGTTCTGCACGGCGCGCTTCATGGCGCGACGGAACATTACGCGGCGCTCCAGCTGCTGGGCTACGCTCTGGGCAACCAGCATGGCGTCGAGTTCCGGCTTGCGGATCTCTTCGATGTTGATGTGCACAGGCACACCCATCTGCTTGGTCAGGTCCTGACGCAGCTTCTCAACGTCCTCACCTTTCTTGCCGATAACGATACCGGGACGAGCGGTGTGGATGGTGATGCGTGCAGTTTGAGCCGGACGATGAATATCGATACGGCTTACGGACGCGCTTTTTAGTTTGTCCTGGAGGTACTCACGCGTTTTCAGATCCTTGAGCAGGTAATCTGCGTAAGTAGCGCCGTCTGCATACCAGACGGAGGTGTGCTCCTTGACGATTCCCAGGCGAATGCCAGTGGGATGTACTTTCTGACCCATCTGATCGACTCCGTTACTTGTCCGCAACCTTGACAGTGATATGGCAAGACCGCTTGACGATGCGATCAGCGCGGCCTTTGGCACGCGGCATGATGCGCTTCAGCGAACGCCCTTCGTTGACGAAAACGGTGCTGACCTTCAGGTCATCAACGTCTGCGCCTTCGTTATGCTCGGCGTTGGCAACGGCCGACTCGAGGACTTTCTTCATGATTTCAGCGGCTTTTTTGCTGCTGAAGGCCAACAGGTTGAGCGCGTCGCCCACCTTCTTCCCGCGGATCTGGTCGGCGACCAAGCGGGCTTTCTGGGCGGAGATTCGAGCGCCCGACAACTTAGCGGCTACTTCCATTTCCTTACCCCTTAACGCTTGGCTTTCTTGTCAGCCACGTGCCCGCGATAGGTGCGGGTACCGGCGAACTCGCCCAGTTTGTGGCCGACCATGTCTTCGTTCACGAGAACGGGGACATGCTGACGACCGTTGTGTACCGCGATGGTCAGACCGACCATTTGTGGCAGGATCATGGAACGGCGCGACCAGGTTTTGACTGGCTTGCGATCGTTCTTCTCCACCGCCACTTCGATCTTCTTCAGAAGGTGAAGATCGATAAAAGGACCTTTTTTCAGAGAACGTGGCACTGTCGTATCCCTCTAGTTACTTGCGACGACGGACGATCATGTTGTCGGTACGCTTATTACCACGGGTCTTCGCACCCTTGGTTGGGAAGCCCCATGGCGATACCGGATGACGACCACCGGAGGTACGACCTTCACCACCACCGTGCGGGTGGTCAACCGGGTTCATGGCAACGCCACGAACGGTTGGGCGAACGCCGCGCCAGCGTTTGGCACCAGCTTTACCCAGCGAGCGCAGGCTGTGCTCGGAGTTCGAGACTTCGCCCAGGGTCGCACGGCACTCGGCCAGCACTTTACGCATCTCACCAGAGCGCAGACGCAGAGTCACGTAGACGCCTTCGCGAGCGATCAGCTGAGCCGAAGCACCAGCGGAACGAGCGATTTGAGCACCTTTACCCGGCTTCAGTTCGATGCCGTGAACGGTGCTACCTACTGGGATGTTGCGCAGCTGCAGGGAGTTGCCCGGCTTGATTGGAGCCAGGGCGCCTGCGATCAGCTGGTCGCCAGCGCTCACGCCCTTCGGCGCGATGATGTAGCGACGCTCGCCGTCTGCGTAGCACAGCAGGGCGATGTGAGCAGTACGGTTCGGGTCGTATTCGATACGCTCGACGGTGGCTGGGATGCCATCCTTGTCGTTGCGACGGAAGTCGACCAGACGGTAGTGCTGCTTATGACCACCACCAACGTGACGAGTGGTGATGCGGCCATTGTTGTTACGACCACCAGACTTCGATTTCTTCTCGATCAGCGGTGCGTGAGGAGCGCCTTTGTGCAGCTCCTGGTTGACCACCTTGACCACGAAACGGCGGCCAGGGGAAGTCGGTTTGCATTTAACGATTGCCATGATGCACCCCTTCCTTACTCAGCACTGCTGCTGAAATCGAGATCTTGGCCTGGCTGAAGGGAGACGATCGCCTTCTTCCAGTCATTACGCTTGCCCAGACCACGTACAGTGCGCTTGGTCTTGCCCAGAACGTTGACGGTGGTCACGTTCTCGACCTTGACGCCGAACAGGCCTTCGACAGCTTTCTTGATTTCCAGCTTGGTTGCGTCGGTAGCAACCTTGAATACGAACTGGCCTTTTTTCTCAGCCAGAACGGTAGCCTTCTCGGAAACGTGCGGGCCAAGGAGGACTTTAAATACGCGTTCCTGGTTCATCCCAGCAGCTCCTCGAATTTCTTCACGGCCGAGACAGTGATCAACACTTTCTCGTATGCGATCAGACTGACCGGGTCGGAACCCTGGACGTCACGTACGTCGACGTGCGGCAGGTTACGAGCAGCCAGGTACAGGTTCTGATCAACGGCGTCGGAAACGATCAGTACGTCGTTCAGACCCATGCCGTTCAGCTTGTTCAGCAGGTCCTTGGTCTTCGGCGCTTCGACAGCGAAGTCCTGGACAACGACCAGACGCTCGCTACGTACCAGCTCGGAGAGGATGGAGCGCAGGGCTGCGCGGTACATCTTCTTGTTGAGCTTCTGCGAGTGGTCCTGAGGACGAGCTGCGAAGGTGACACCACCGCCGCGCCAGATCGGGCCACGGGTGGTACCGGCACGAGCGCGGCCGGTGCCTTTCTGACGCCACGGGCGCTTGCCACCACCGGTCACGTCGGAACGGGTCTTCTGCTGCTTGGTGCCCTGACGGCCGCCGGCCATATAGGCCACGACTGCTTGGTGTACCAGCGTCTCGTTGAATTCGCCACCGAAAGTCAGTTCGGAAACTTCGATCGCCTGAGCGTCATTTACATTAAGTTGCATGTCAGTTTCCCCTTAACCGCGAGCCTTGACAGCCGGACGCACGACCACGTCGCCGCCAGTAGCGCCTGGAACGGCACCCTTGATCAGCAGCAGGTTGCGCTCAGCGTCTACGCGTACCACTTCCAGGGACTGAACAGTCACGCGCTCGGCGCCCATGTGACCGGACATTTTCTTGCCCTTGAATACACGACCAGGAGTCTGGCACTGGCCGATGGAGCCTGGGACGCGGTGCGATACGGAGTTACCGTGGGTGTTGTCCTGGCCGCGGAAGTTCCAGCGCTTGATGGTACCGGCGAAGCCTTTACCCTTGGACTGACCCGTAACGTCTACCAGCTGGCCTGCAGTGAAGAGTTCAGCTTTGATCAAGTCGCCAGCCTGGAACTCGCCTTCTTCAAGACGGAACTCCCAGACACCGCGACCAGCGGCAACGTTCGCTTTGGCGAAGTGACCAGCCTGAGCGGCAGTCACGCGCGAAGCACGACGCTCGCCGACAGTGACTTGCACTGCACGGTAGCCATCGGTTTCTTCAGTTTTGAACTGGGTGACGCGATTCGGCTCGATCTCGATGACCGTGACCGGAATGGAGACACCTTCTTCGGTGAAAATGCGGGTCATGCCGCACTTACGACCGACTACACCAATAGTCATGTTGTAAACCTCATGAGTGTACGGGGCTTTCACCCGCTATGGCCGCCCATTTCAGAGCGTTACACGACCAGACCGAAGTCTTAGCCGAGGCTGATCTGTACTTCCACGCCGGCCGCGAGATCGAGCTTCATCAGCGCGTCAACGGTTTTATCCGTCGGCTGGACGATGTCCAGAACACGCTTGTGAGTACGGATCTCGTACTGGTCACGCGCGTCTTTGTTGACGTGCGGGGAGACCAGAACGGTGAACCGCTCTTTGCGGGTAGGCAGTGGAATAGGACCACGCACTTGTGCACCAGTACGTTTCGCGGTTTCCACGATTTCCTGGGTGGATTGGTCGATCAGGCGATGGTCGAATGCCTTCAACCTGATGCGGATTTGCTGATTTTGCATTGGATTTCAGACTCCAGGCTGTTCCCACCGGGCGCACTACGCCCGTTAAAAGGAGGCGTGATTCTATAGACGCCCCTATATAGTGTCAACCCAATAAAAAAAGCCCCCGCTGAGCGGGGGCTTTTTCAACCGATCGAGTGATTACTCGATGATTTTGGCTACGACGCCGGCGCCGACGGTACGACCGCCTTCACGGATGGCGAAACGCAGACCTTCTTCCATCGCGATGGTCTTGATCAGGGTGACTTCCATCTGGATGTTGTCACCTGGCATTACCATCTCGACGCCTTCCGGCAGTTCGCAGGAACCGGTCACGTCAGTGGTACGGAAGTAGAACTGAGGACGGTAGCCTTTGAAGAACGGAGTGTGACGGCCGCCTTCTTCCTTCGACAGGACGTAGACTTCTGCGGTGAACTTGGTGTGCGGCTTGACCGAACCCGGCTTGGCCAGAACCTGACCACGCTCGACTTCGTCACGCTTGGTGCCACGCAGCAGAACGCCGCAGTTCTCGCCAGCACGGCCTTCGTCCAGCAGCTTGCGGAACATTTCAACGCCGGTGCAGGTAGTCTTGGTGGTCGGACGCAGGCCGACGATCTCGACTTCTTCCTGGATGCGGACGATGCCACGCTCAACACGGCCAGTTACAACGGTACCGCGACCCGAGATCGAGAACACGTCTTCGATCGGCATCAGGAACGGCAGGTCGATGGCACGAACCGGCTCAGGAATGTAGCTGTCCAGGGTTTCGACCAGCTTCTTGACGGCGGTGGTACCCATTTCGTTGGTATCTTCGCCGTTCAGCGCCATCAGGGCCGAACCGATGATGATCGGGGTGTCGTCACCCGGGAAGTCGTAGGTGGACAGCAGGTCGCGAACTTCCATCTCGACCAGCTCCAGCAGCTCGGCGTCGTCAACCATGTCAGCCTTGTTCAGGAAGACAACGATGTACGGAACGCCAACCTGACGGGACAGCAGGATGTGCTCACGAGTCTGAGGCATCGGACCATCGGCAGCCGAGCAGACCAGGATAGCGCCGTCCATCTGGGCAGCACCGGTGATCATGTTCTTGACGTAGTCGGCGTGGCCCGGGCAGTCAACGTGCGCGTAGTGACGAATGTTGGAGTCGTACTCTACGTGAGCGGTGTTGATGGTGATACCGCGAGCTTTCTCTTCCGGAGCGGAGTCGATCTTGTCGAAGTCGACCTTGGCCGAACCGAAGACTTCGGAGCAGACGCGGGTCAGAGCTGCGGTCAGAGTGGTTTTACCGTGGTCAACGTGACCGATGGTGCCAACGTTGACGTGCGGTTTGTTACGTTCAAATTTTTCTTTAGCCACGACAGTGAACCTCTTGCCTAAAGGGCTGGATTAGCCTTGTTTTTTAACGAGCGCTTCGACGATGTTCGACGGAGCTTCGGCGTATTTGGAGAATTCCATGGAGTAGCTCGCGCGACCCTGAGACATGGAACGAACGTCGGTTGCATAACCGAACATCTCTCCGAGCGGAACTTCAGCACGGATAACCTTGCCGGAGACCGAGTCTTCCATACCCTGGATCAGACCACGACGACGGTTCAGGTCACCCATCACGTCACCCATGTAGTCTTCAGGGGTCACCACTTCCACCTTCATGATCGGCTCAAGCACCTTACCACCGCCCTTCTGGGCCAGTTGCTTGGTCGCCATGGAGGCAGCGATCTTGAACGCCATCTCGTTGGAGTCGACGTCGTGGTAGGAACCGTCAAACACGGTAGCCTTCAGACCGATCAGCGGATAGCCGGCGACAACGCCGTTCTTCATCTGCTCTTCGATACCCTTCTGGATCGCTGGGATGTATTCCTTCGGAACCACACCACCCACGACTTCGTTGGTGAAGACCAGACCTTCGGTGATGTTGCCCTTTTCGTCGGCATCAGGCTGCGAGAAGCGAACCCAGCAGTGACCGAACTGACCGCGACCACCGGACTGACGAACGAACTTGCCTTCGATCTCGACGTTGTCCTTGGTGATGGTTTCACGGTAGGAAACCTGCGGCTTGCCGATGTTGGCCTCAACGTTGAACTCGCGCTTCATGCGGTCGACGATGATGTCCAGGTGCAGCTCACCCATACCGGAGATGATGGTCTGACCGGTTTCTTCGTCAGTCTTGACGCGGAACGACGGGTCTTCCTGGGCCAGCTTGCTCAGGGCGATGCCCATCTTCTCCTGGTCAGCCTTGGTCTTCGGCTCAACGGCTACCGAGATGACCGGCTCCGGGAAGTCCATGCGCTCGAGGATGATTGGCTTGTCGGCGTCGCACAGGGTTTCACCGGTGGTGACGTCCTTCATGCCGATCAGGGCCGCGATGTCGCCAGCGCGCACTTCCTTGATCTCTTCACGCTGGTTGGCGTGCATCTGCACCATACGACCAACGCGCTCTTTCTTGCCCTTGACCGAGTTGATGACGGAGTCACCGGAGTTCAGGACGCCCGAGTAGACGCGAACGAAGGTCAGGGTACCGACGAACGGGTCGGTAGCAATCTTGAACGCCAGAGCCGAGAACGGCTCGTTGTCGTCGGCACGACGCTCGTCTTTCGGAGCGTTCTCGTCTTCGATGTGGTCCGGGTGGATACCCTGGATTGCAGGGATCTCGGTCGGAGCAGGCAGGAAGTCGATGACGGCGTCGAGAACCAGGGGAACACCCTTGTTCTTGAACGAGGAGCCGCAGACGGCAGGAACGATCTCGCTTGCCAGGGTACGGGCGCGCAGACCAGCCTTGATGTCTTCGACGGACAGGTCACCTTCTTCAAGGTACTTGTTCATCAGCTCTTCGTTGGCCTCGGCAGCGGACTCGACCATGTTGGCACGCCACTCTTCAGCCAGCTCCAGCATATCGGCAGGAATTTCTTCCTCGCGATAGGTGGTGCCCTTGTCGTCATCGTTCCAGTAGATGGCTTTCATCTTGATCAGGTCGACCTGACCCTGGAAGTTGTCCTCGGCACCGATAGCCAGCTGGATCGGGACCGGGGTGTGACCCAGGCGGTTCTTGATCTGACCGACAACGCGCAGGAAGTTGGCGCCGGCGCGGTCCATCTTGTTCACGTAGACAACACGTGGAACGCCGTACTTGTTGGCCTGACGCCATACGGTTTCGGACTGCGGCTCAACGCCGGAGGTACCGCAGAACACGACGACCGCCCCGTCGAGTACGCGCAGCGAACGCTCTACTTCGATGGTGAAGTCAACGTGGCCGGGGGTATCGATGACGTTTACGCGGTAGTTGTCGTACTGACCACGAGAACCTTTCCAGAAGGTGGTGACAGCAGCGGAGGTAATGGTGATACCGCGCTCCTGCTCCTGAACCATCCAGTCGGTGGTCGCGGCGCCGTCATGCACCTCGCCCATCTTGTGGCTCAGGCCTGTGTAGAACAGGATCCGCTCGGTAGTGGTAGTCTTGCCCGCGTCAACGTGGGCACAGATACCGATGTTACGGTAGCGGTTAATTGCTGTAGTACGAGCCATAAAGCCCTCGCAAAAAGATTGATGCCTGAATTAGAAGCGGTAGTGCGAGAAAGCCTTGTTGGCTTCGGCCATACGGTGTACGTCTTCACGCTTCTTGACTGCAGCACCTTTGCCTTCAGCGGCATCCAGCAGCTCGCCAGCCAGGCGCAGCGCCATGGACTTCTCGCCGCGCTTGCGGGCGTAATCTACCAGCCAGCGCATTGCCAGCGCGTTACGACGGGATGGGCGAACTTCGACCGGAACCTGGTAAGTGGCACCGCCGACACGGCGGGACTTTACTTCGACCAGCGGAGCGATGGCGTCGAGAGCTTTCTCGAAGATTTCCAGGGGATCGCTGTTCTTGCGTGCTTTGACGGTATCCAGGGCACCGTAAACGATGCGCTCGGCTACGGCCTTCTTGCCGCTTTCCATCACGTGGTTCATGAACTTGGCGAGGATCTGGCTTCCGTATTTCGGATCGTCCAGGATCTCACGCTTGGCTGCTACACGACGTCTTGGCATTGATAAGCCCTCAAACGGTCTTCAGGTTAGCTCGGGACTGACGGCGATGCCGCACCCGACCTTACTCTTATCGACTCAAATAGATAAAAAGGTGCAAGCGGCCTTACTTCGGACGCTTGGTACCGTACTTCGAACGGCCCTGCTTACGGTCTTTGACGCCGGAGGTATCCAGCGAACCGCGCACGGTGTGGTAACGAACACCTGGCAAGTCCTTTACACGACCGCCACGGATCAGAACAACGCTGTGCTCTTGCAGGTTGTGGCCTTCACCGCCGATGTACGAGGAAACCTCGAAACCGTTGGTCAGACGCACACGGCATACTTTACGCAGTGCCGAGTTAGGTTTTTTCGGCGTAGTGGTGTACACGCGAGTGCACACACCACGACGTTGCGGGCAGTTCTGCAGCGCAGGAACGTCGGATTTATCGACGATACGCTTACGCGGCTGACGTACCAGCTGGTTGATAGTTGCCATCTACTAGCTCCACTGATTGTCTTGCGACGCTATTGTCTTGCAAGAAAAGCCAAAAATTGGCGAGACAGAGCCTCACCAAATTTAAGGGTACAAAAGTCTAAAGAGGATCTTGCACCCAGTCAAGACGAGGCCCCGGCCCTCCCCGCCCGGTCATCGGCAACAATTCATGTCACCGATGACCACGAGGATGTGCCGGGGCCCTGCCCTGTACTCAGTTGCCGCTGGAGTTCAGCGCTTCGGTCAGTGCGGCTTCCACCTCACTGGCACTCACGCGCAGCGGCTTGTCGGCATCACGGCGACGCTTGCGCTCGCTGTGATAGGCCAGACCGGTACCGGCCGGGATCAGACGACCCACGACCACGTTCTCCTTCAGGCCGCGCAGGTAGTCGCGCTTGCCGGTTACCGCCGCTTCGGTCAGCACGCGGGTGGTTTCCTGGAAGGACGCCGCGGAGATGAACGACTCGGTCGACAACGAGGCCTTGGTGATACCCAGCAGGACGCGACCGAACTTGGCCGGGAACTTGTCCTCGGTAGCCAGGCGCTCGTTCTCCACCAGCACCTGGGTCAGCTCGACCTGGTCGCCCTTGATGAAGCTCGAGTCGCCGGCCTCGGTGACTTCGACCTTGCGCAGCATCTGACGCAGGATGGTCTCGATGTGCTTGTCGTTGATCTTCACGCCTTGCAGGCGGTAGACGTCCTGGATCTCGTTGACGATGTACTTGGCCAGCGCGCTCACACCCAGCAGGCGCAGGATGTCGTGCGGATCGCTCGGACCGTCGGAGATGACTTCGCCGCGGTTGACCTGTTCGCCTTCGAAGACGTTCAGGTGGCGCCACTTCGGAATCAGCTCCTCGTACGGATCGCTGCCATCGTTCGGGGTGATGACCAGACGACGCTTGCCCTTGGTCTCCTTGCCGAACGCGATGGTGCCGCTGACCTCCGCCAGGATCGAAGCCTCCTTCGGACGGCGCGCTTCGAACAGGTCGGCAACGCGTGGCAGACCACCGGTGATGTCGCGGGTCTTCGAGGTTTCCTGCGGGATACGCGCGATGACGTCGCCGACACCGATCTGCGCACCGTCAGCCACACCCACCAGCGCGTTGGCCGGCAGGAAGTACTGGGCAGGCACGTCGGTGCCTGGCAGGTACAGGTCCTTGCCATTGGCGTCGACCATCTTGATCGCAGGACGGATTTCCTTGCCTGCGGCCGGACGATCCTTGACGTCCATCACCTCGATGTTGGTCAGGCCGGTCAGTTCGTCGGTCTGACGCTTGATGGTGATGCCTTCCTCCATGCCCACGAAGGTCACGGTACCTTTCAGCTCGGTGACGATCGGGTGGGTGTGCGGGTCCCACTTGGCGACGATGGCGCCAGCTTCGACCTTCTCGCCTTCCTTGACCGAAATCACCGCACCGTATGGCAGCTTGTAGCGCTCGCGCTCGCGGCCGAATTCGTCGGCAATGGCCAGCTCGCCGGAACGCGATACGGCAACCAGGTTGCCATCGGCGCGCTCGACCTGCTTGAGGTTGTGCAGACGGACCATACCGCCGTTCTTCACCTGGACGCTGTCAGCGGCCGAGGTACGGCTCGCGGCACCACCGATGTGGAAGGTACGCATGGTCAGCTGGGTACCCGGCTCACCGATCGACTGGGCGGCGATGACGCCGACAGCTTCACCGATGTTCACCTGGTGACCGCGAGCCAGGTCGCGACCGTAGCACTTGGCGCAGATGCCGTAGCGGGTTTCGCAGCTGATCGGCGAACGCACGACCACTTCGTCGATGCTGTTCAGCTCGATGAACTCGACCCACTTCTCGTCGACCAGGGTACCGGCCGGAACGATGACATCGTCGGTGCCAGGCTTGAACACGTCGCGGGCAACCACACGGCCCAGTACGCGCTCGCCCAGCGGCTCGACCACGTCGCCGCCTTCGATGTGCGGGGTCATGACCAGGCCTTGGTCGGTGCCGCAGTCGATCTCGGTCACCACCAGGTCCTGGGCCACGTCGACCAGACGACGGGTCAGGTAACCGGAGTTCGCGGTCTTCAGCGCGGTATCCGCCAGACCCTTACGAGCACCGTGGGTCGAGATGAAGTACTGCAGAACGCTCAGGCCTTCACGGAAGTTCGCGGTGATCGGGGTCTCGATGATCGAGCCGTCCGGCTTGGCCATCAGGCCACGCATACCGGCCAGCTGACGGATCTGGGCCGCGGAACCCCGCGCACCGGAGTCCGCCATCATGTACATGGAGTTGAAGGACTCCTGCTCGACTTCCTTGCCCTCGCGGTCGATGACCTTCTCTTTCGAGAGGTTGGCCATCATCGCCTTGGACACTTCGTCGTTGGCCTTGGACCACAGGTCGATCACCTTGTTGTACTTCTCGCCCTGGGTTACCAGGCCGGAAGCGTACTGGCTCTCGATCTCCTTCACTTCCTCGGTGGCGGTACCGATGATGCGCGCCTTCTCATCCGGGATGACGAAGTCGTTCACACCGATGGACACGCCGGAAATGGTCGAGTAGGCAAAACCGGTGTACATCAGTTGGTCAGCGAAGATGACGGTTTCCTTCAGACCCACCACGCGATAGCACTGGTTGATCAGCTTGGAGATCGCCTTCTTCTTCATCGGCTGGTTGACCACGTCGAACGGCAGGCCCGCCGGGACAACCTGGAACAGCAGCGCACGGCCGACAGTGGTGTCGACGATGCGGGTGTTATGGACGACACTGCCATCACGCTCTTTCACGGTCTCGTTGATACGGACCTTGATCTTGGCGTGCAGGGCAGCCTCGCCGGCGCGGAATACGCGGTCGACTTCCTGCAGGTCGGCGAACACACGGCCTTCGCCTTTTGCATTCACGGCTTCACGGGTCATGTAGTACAGACCCAGGACCACGTCCTGGGACGGCACGATGATCGGCTCACCGTTGGCAGGCGACAGGATGTTGTTGGTCGACATCATCAGCGCACGCGCTTCGAGCTGGGCTTCCAGGGTCAGCGGCACGTGAACGGCCATCTGGTCACCGTCGAAGTCGGCGTTGTACGCAGCACAGACCAGCGGGTGCAGCTGGATCGCCTTGCCTTCGATGAGCACCGGCTCGAACGCCTGGATACCCAGACGGTGCAGGGTCGGTGCACGGTTGAGCAGGACGGGGTGTTCGCGGATCACCTCGGCGAGAACGTCCCAGACCTCCGGCAGCTCGCGCTCGACCATCTTCTTGGCGGCCTTGATGGTGGTCGCCAGGCCACGCATTTCCAGCTTGCCGAAAATGAACGGCTTGAACAGCTCCAGAGCCATCTTCTTCGGCAGGCCGCACTGATGCAGGCGCAGGGTCGGGCCTACGGTAATTACCGAACGGCCGGAGTAGTCCACACGCTTACCGAGCAGGTTCTGACGGAAACGACCCTGCTTACCTTTGATCATGTCGGCCAGGGACTTCAGCGGACGCTTGTTCGAGCCGGTGATGGCGCGACCGCGACGGCCGTTGTCCAGCAGGGCGTCGACCGCTTCCTGCAGCATGCGCTTTTCGTTGCGCACGATGATGTCCGGCGCCGACAGGTCGAGCAGGCGCTTCAGACGGTTGTTACGGTTGATCACCCGACGATACAGGTCGTTCAGGTCGGAGGTCGCGAAACGACCGCCATCCAGCGGCACCAGCGGGCGCAGGTCCGGCGGCAGCACCGGCAGGACGGTCAGGACCATCCACTCGGGCAGGTTGCCCGAACCCTGGAACGCTTCCATCAGCTTCAGGCGCTTGGACAGCTTCTTGATCTTGGTTTCCGAGTTGGTCTGCGGAATCTCTTCGCGCAGGCGGCCGATCTCGTGCTCCAGGTCGATGGCGTGCAGCAGCTCGCGGACAGCCTCGGCACCCATGCGGGCGTCGAAGTCGTCACCGAACTCTTCCAGCGCTTCGAAGTACTGCTCGTCGTTCAGCAGCTGGCCCTTCTCCAGGGTGGTCATGCCCGGATCGATCACAACGTAGCTCTCGAAGTAGAGCACGCGTTCGATGTCACGCAGGGTCATGTCCATCAGCAGGCCGATACGGGACGGCAGCGACTTCAGGAACCAGATGTGGGCAACCGGCGAGGCCAGCTCGATGTGCGCCATGCGCTCACGACGAACCTTGGCCAGGGCGACTTCGACGCCGCACTTCTCGCAGATCACGCCGCGGTGCTTGAGGCGCTTGTACTTGCCGCACAGGCACTCGTAGTCCTTGACTGGGCCAAAGATCTTGGCGCAGAACAGGCCGTCGCGCTCAGGTTTGAACGTACGGTAGTTGATGGTTTCCGGCTTCTTAACTTCACCGAACGACCACGAACGGATCATCTCAGGCGACGCCAGACCGATGCGGATAGCGTCGAACTCTTCGACTTGACCCTGGTTTTTCAGCAAATTCAGTAGGTCTTTCAAGGCCTTTCCTCCTGGCGGAGCAGGGAGCGGGCTCTAGCAGCCCCGCCCCCCTTCGCGTCACGTGTTATTCGGTTTCCAGATCGATATCGATACCGAGCGAACGGATCTCTTTGATCAACACGTTGAAGGACTCGGGCATGCCCGGCTCCATACGGTGATCGCCATCCACGATGTTCTTGTACATCTTGGTACGGCCGTTCACGTCGTCCGACTTCACTGTGAGCATTTCTTGCAGGGTGTATGCCGCGCCATATGCTTCCAGCGCCCACACTTCCATCTCCCCGAAACGCTGACCACCGAACTGCGCCTTACCACCCAGCGGTTGCTGGGTAACCAGGCTGTAGGAACCAGTGGAACGCGCGTGCATCTTGTCGTCCACCAAGTGGTTCAGCTTGAGCATGTACATGTAACCCACGGTCACAGGACGCTCGAACTTGTTGCCGGTGCGACCGTCGAACAGCTCCATCTGGCCGCTCTCAGGCATGTCGGCCAGCTTCAGCATGGCCTTGATCTCGCGCTCCTTGGCACCATCGAAGACCGGGGTAGCCATCGGCACGCCCTTCTTCAGGTTGTTCGCCAGTTCCAGGATCTCCTGGTCGCTGAACTCGTCCAGGTTTTCCTGGCGGCCACCGATCTCGTTGTAGATCTCGGTCAGGAAGCCACGCAGCTCCGCGGCCTTGCGCTGCTCTTCGAGCATGCGGTTGATCTTCTCGCCCAGGCCCTTGGCCGCGAGGCCCAGGTGGGTTTCGAGGATCTGACCGACGTTCATACGCGAAGGTACGCCCAGCGGGTTGAGGACCACGTCGACCGGAGTGCCATTGGCATCATGCGGCATGTCCTCGACCGGCATGATCACCGAGACCACACCCTTGTTACCGTGACGACCAGCCATCTTGTCACCCGGCTGGATGCGACGGCGGATAGCCAGGTAGACCTTGACGATCTTCAGGACGCCCGGTGCCAGGTCATCGCCCTGCTGCAGCTTGCGCTTCTTGTCCTCGAACTTGTCGTCCAGCAGACGACGACGGTCGACGATGTAGGCCTGGGCCTTCTCCAACTGCTCGTTCAGGGCGTCTTCGGCCATGCGCAGCTTGAACCACTGGCCGTGCTCCAGGCCGTCCAGCACTTCGTCAGTGATCACGGTGCCCTTCTTCAGGCCCGCGCCACCGTCGACCACCTGGCCGTTCAGGGCTGCACGCAGACGCTCGAAGGTTGCGCCTTCGACGATGCGGAACTCTTCGTTGAGGTCCTTGCGGATCTCGTCCAACTGCATCTTCTCGATGGCCAGAGCGCGACTGTCACGCTCGACGCCATCGCGAGTGAAGACCTGGACGTCGATGACGGTACCCTTGGTGCCGGTCGGCACACGCAGGGAGGTGTCCTTCACGTCGCTGGCCTTCTCACCGAAGATCGCGCGCAGCAGTTTCTCTTCCGGCGTCAGCTGGGTCTCGCCTTTTGGCGTGACCTTGCCGACCAGGATGTCGCCAGCGCCGACTTCGGCACCCACGTAGACGATACCGGCTTCGTCCAGCTTGTTCAGCGCCGCTTCACCGACATTCGGGATATCCGCAGTGATTTCCTCTGGGCCGAGCTTGGTGTCGCGGGCCACACAGGTCAGTTCCTGGATGTGGATGGTGGTGAAGCGATCTTCCTGGACCACACGTTCCGACAGGCAGATGGAGTCCTCGAAGTTGAAGCCGTTCCACGCCATGAACGCGATGCGCATGTTCTGGCCCAGGGCCAGCTCACCCATGTCGGTGGACGGACCGTCGGCCATGATGTCGCCGCGCTGGACCACATCACCCTTGCTGACCAGCGGACGCTGGTTGATGCAGGTGTTCTGGTTCGAACGGGTGTACTTGGTCAGGTTGTAGATGTCGACACCTGCTTCGCCGGTCTCGACCTCGTCATCGGCAACGCGCACGACGATACGGCTGGCGTCGACCGAGTCGATCACGCCACCACGGCGGGCCACGACGCAGACACCGGAGTCACGGGCGACGTTGCGCTCCATGCCGGTACCGACCAGCGGCTTGTCAGCACGCAGAGTCGGCACGGCCTGACGCTGCATGTTCGAACCCATCAGTGCACGGTTGGCGTCGTCGTGCTCGAGGAACGGGATCAGCGAGGCAGCGACGGAAACGACCTGCTTCGGCGAAACGTCCATCAGGGTGACGTCTTCCGGCGCCTTGACGGTGAATTCGTTCAGGTGACGGACGGCAACCAGTTCGTCGATCAGTTGCTTCTGCTCGTTCATCGCGGCCGAAGCCTGGGCAATGACGTGGTCAGCCTCTTCGATCGCCGACAGGAACACGATCTCGTCGGTGACGACACCTTCCTTCACCACGCGGTACGGGCTTTCCAGGAAGCCGTACTGGTTGGTGCGGGCATAGGCCGCCAGGGAGTTGATCAGACCGATGTTCGGACCTTCAGGCGTTTCGATCGGGCACACGCGGCCGTAGTGGGTCGGGTGTACGTCACGGACTTCGAAGCCAGCGCGCTCACGGGTCAGACCACCTGGGCCGAGCGCGGAGACGCGGCGCTTGTGGGTGATCTCGGAAAGCGGGTTGTTCTGGTCCATGAACTGGGACAGCTGGCTGGAACCGAAGAACTCTTTCACCGCCGCCGCAACCGGCTTGGCGTTGATCAGGTCCTGTGGCATCAGGCCTTCGCTTTCGGCCATCGACAGGCGTTCCTTGACCGCGCGCTCGACGCGCACCAGGCCAACACGGAACTGGTTCTCGGCCATTTCGCCGACGCAACGGACGCGACGGTTGCCCAGGTGGTCGATGTCATCGACGATACCCTTGCCGTTACGGATGTCGACCAGGGTCTTGAGCACGTCGACGATGTCTTCCCGGCTCAGCACGCCAGAACCTTCGATCTCGGTGCGACCGATACGACGGTTGAACTTCATGCGGCCAACGGCGGACAGGTCGTAACGCTCGGCGCTGAAGAACAGGTTGTTGAACAGGGTCTCGGCGGCATCCTTGGTTGGCGGCTCGCCCGGACGCATCATGCGGTAGATCTCGACCAGGGCTTCCAGCTGGTTGCTGGTGGTGTCGATCTTCAGGGTATCCGAAATGAACGGACCGCAATCGATGTCGTTGGTGTACAGGGTTTCGATGCGGACGACCTGAGCCTTGGCGATCTTGATCATCAGCTCGGTGGTCATCTCGGTGTTGCACTCGGCCAGGATCTCGCCGGTGGCCGGATGCACGATGGCCTTGGCGGTGGTGCGGCCCAGTACGTATTCCAGCGGGACGTCCAGCTCCTTGACGCCAGCTTTCTCCAGCTGGTTGATGTGGCGCGCGGTGATACGGCGGCCTTGCTCGACGATGATCTTGCCGTTGCCGTCATGGATGTCCATGACCGCGACTTCGCCACGCAGACGCTGCGGCACCAGCTCCAGGCTCAACTTCTCACCGGAAACGTGGAACACGTTGGTGGTGTAGAAGGTGTTCAGGATTTCTTCGGTGCTGTAGCCCAGGGCGCGCAGCAGTACCGAGGCCGGCAGCTTGCGGCGACGGTCGATACGCACGAACACGCAGTCCTTCGGATCGAACTCGAAGTCCAGCCAGGAACCGCGGTAAGGAATGATGCGAGCGGAGTACAGCAGCTTGCCGGAGCTGTGGGTCTTGCCACGGTCGTGGTCGAAGAACACACCAGGCGAACGGTGCAGCTGGGAAACGATCACACGCTCGGTACCGTTGATAACGAAGGTACCGTTCTCAGTCATCAGGGGGATTTCACCCATGTAGACTTCTTGCTCTTTGATGTCCTTGATCGCTTTGTTCGACGACTCCTTGTCGAAGATGATCAGGCGCACCTTCACCCGCAGCGGGACGGCGAACGTCACGCCACGAAGGACACATTCCTTCACATCGAAGGCCGGCTCGCCCAGGCGATAGCCGACGTACTCCAGGGCAGCATTGCCGGAGTAGCTGATGATCGGGAATACCGATTTGAAGGCCGCGTGCAGGCCGACGTCGCGGAACTGATCCTTGGATGCTCCCGCCTGCAGGAATTCGCGGTACGAATCCAGCTGGATGGCCAGGAGGTAAGGCACATCCATGACGTCCGGCAACTTGCTAAAGTCCTTGCGGATACGTTTTTTCTCAGTGTATGAGTAAGCCATCAGCGTTCCCCAGCTTGGTCACCTGCTTGTTTGGCTTCTCCCGGCGGGAGCAGCCAGAAAATCGTGCAAACCCCATGGTTTGCGCCACCCTCTTGGGTGTTTGCAGCTCGTTATCGGGGCCGATCTGACCGGCCACCAATAACGGAAAAAGGCCGGTGGCATAAGCCACCAGCCATCAGCCGTTTGCTCAACGCTCGGGCTGGGATCGCAAAGTCGCGATTACTTCAGCTCGACGCCAGCGCCAGCTTCTTCCAGCTTCTTCTTCGCGTCTTCAGCGGCTTCTTTCGAAACGCCTTCCAGCAGAACCTGCGGAGCGCCGTCGACTTTCTCTTTGGCTTCCTTCAGGCCCAGGCCGGTGATTTCACGAACGACCTTGATCACGTTGACTTTCTTCTCGCCAGCGGAAGCCAGGACAACGTTGAACTCGGTTTGCTCTTCAGCAGCAGCAGCGCCGCCAGCGGCAGGAGCAGCAGCAACGGCAGCAGCAGCGGTAACACCGAAGGTTTCTTCCATCGCCTTGATCAGCTCGACGATTTCCATAACGGATTTCTGGCCGATCGCTTCGATGATTTGCTCGTTAGTCAGAGACATGACTATGAATTCCTGTATTGGGGTGACAGCCTACGCAGCCATCAAATTAAACATGTGATTTCGAAAGTACTCACGCCGCCTTAGGCAGCAGCAGCTTCTTTCTGGTCGCGAATAGCTGCCAGGGTACGAGCCAGCTTGCTGGTAGCGCCTTGAATAACGCTCATCAGCTGCGCGATGGCCTCGTCGCGGGTCGGCAGGGTTGCCAGTACGTCGATCTCGTTTGCTGCGAGGAACTTGCCCTCGAACGCAGCTGCCTTGATCTCGAACTTGTCCTGACCCTTGGCGAACTCCTTGAACAGACGAGCGGCAGCGCCCGGGTGTTCGTTGGAGAAAGCGATCAGGGTCGGGCCTTTGAACGCGTCGTTCAGGACCGAGTAGTCGGTGCCTTCAACAGCGCGCTTGAGCAGGGTGTTACGTACGACACGTACGTAAACGCCAGCTTCGCGGGCCTCTTTACGGAGTCCGGTCATTGCGCCTACAGTCACACCACGGGCATCGGCCACGACAGCGGACAGAGCGACTTTGGCAGCCTCGTTGACTTCAGCGACGATGGCCTTCTTGTCTTCGAGTTTAATTGCCACGGGTTTACTCCTGGTTTTTACCGTTTCATCCGACCGAGGCCGGATGTCGTTTTGGTGTCTGATTCGGTAACGAATCGGGAGCACCATCTGCGTAGGCTTGAGGTTTAAGGCTTGCGCCGCCTACGGTCTTGGACAGCCCCCGCCAGGCAGGGACCCCAATCTCTTGCTGCCGGCGCGAACCTGTCGCGCCGGCATGGTGTTACACGTTCAGCGAGCTCTGATCGATGACCAGACCTGGGCCCATGGTGGTGCTCAGGGTGACGCGCTTGACGTAGATACCTTTCGCGGAAGCCGGCTTGATACGCTTCAGGTCGGCGATCAGGGCTTCAACGTTTTCCTTCAGCTTGACAGGCTCGAAGCCGACCTTGCCGACGGAGGTGTGGATGATACCGTTCTTGTCGGTACGGTAGCGAACCTGACCGGCCTTGGCGTTTTTGACGGCGCCGGCCACGTCTGGGGTCACGGTACCGACTTTCGGGTTCGGCATCAGGCCACGAGGACCCAGAACCTGGCCCAGTTGGCCGACAACGCGCATGGCATCCGGGGAAGCGATGACGACGTCGTAGTTCAGGTCGCCGCCTTTCATTTCGGCAGCCAGGTCGTCCATACCTACACGGTCAGCACCGGCAGCCAGAGCGGCTTCGGCAGCTGGACCCTGGGTGAAGACAGCAACGCGGACAGTCTTGCCAGTGCCATGCGGCAGCACGGTGGCGCTGCGAACGACCTGGTCGGACTTACGCGGGTCAACGCCGAGGTTGACAGCGACGTCGAAGGACTCGGTGAACTTCACGGCGGACAGTTCAGCCAGCAGGGCAGCGGCCTCTTCGATGTTGTAGCTCTTGCCAGCTTCGACTTTCGAAGCAATGGCCTTTTGGCGCTTGGTCAGCTTAGCCATTACACACCCTCCACGTTCAGGCCCATGCTGCGGGCGGAGCCGGCGATGGTGCGCACGGCAGCGTCCAGGTCAGCTGCAGTCAGATCAGCCTGCTTGGTCTTGGCGATCTCTTCGAGCTGGGCACGGGTCACGGTACCGACCTTGACAGTGTTCGGGCGAGCCGAACCGCTGGTCAGGCCAGCTGCTTTCTTCAGCAGAACCGAGGCAGGGGTGCTCTTGGTTTCGAAAGTGAAGCTACGGTCACTGTATACAGTGATGATCACCGGAGTCGGCAGGCCTGGCTCTTGACCCTGGGTACGGGCGTTGAAGGCCTTGCAGAATTCCATGATGTTCACACCGTGTTGACCCAGTGCTGGGCCAACGGGTGGGCTTGGGTTGGCCTGGCCGGCCTTAACTTGCAGCTTGATGTAAGCCTGAATCTTCTTAGCCATGAGCTACTCCAAAATCGGGTACGAACGCCAGATGGCTCCCCGGATGACTTGCGTTTTATCCCAGTGACGACAAAACCCCGCAGCACATGGAGCTGCGGGGTATGGGATGCGTCGTTCGCCTAGACCTTCTCGACCTGGCTGAACTCGAGCTCCACCGGAGTAGAGCGACCGAAAATGAGCACTGCCACCTGGAGCCGGCTCTTTTCGTAGTTAACTTCTTCGACACTGCCGTTGAAGTCAGCGAAGGGACCGTCAATGACGCGAACCACTTCACCCGGCTCGAACAGCGTCTTCGGCTTCGGCTTGTCGCTGCCGTCGGCTACGCGACGCAGGATGGCCTCGGCCTCTTTATCGGTGATCGGCGCAGGCTTGTCTGCGGTACCACCAATGAAACCCATGACACGAGGGGTATCCTTGACAAGGTGCCAAGTCCCTTCGTTCATTTCCATCTGGACCAATACATAGCCAGGGAAGAACTTACGCTCGCTCTTGCGCTTCTGGCCGTTACGCATTTCTACGACTTCTTCGGTCGGAACCAGAATCTCGCCGAATTCATCTTCCATGCCAGCCAGCTTGACGCGCTCGATCAGGGAGCGCATGACATGCTTCTCGTAACCCGAGTAAGCATGCACAACGTACCAACGCTTAGCCACGGGACACCCTTAGCCAACAATCAAGGAGACCAACCAGCCGAGCAGGGAGTCGAGCCCCCACAGCAGCAGTGCCATGACCAACACGACAACCACGACGATCAGCGTGGTTTGAGTGGTTTCCTGGCGGGTCGGCCACACGACTTTACGGATCTCGGTACGAGCTTCCTTCGCCAGCGCAAAGAACGACTTGCCCTTTGCAGTCTGCAGGGCAACGAAGCCTGCGACAGCAGCTAGAGCGAGCAGCGCGAGAACGCGGTACAGAATCGGAGAAGCGGAGTAATATTGATTACCCACTACGCCAACAACTACCAATGCAACAACAGCCAGCCACTTGAACAGATCAAAACGCGATTCTTGGGCTTCAGTCTTGGGAGTCATCGGGGAGGATCCTGTGAGAAGAAAGCCAATCACACCGAGGTGAATGGCAGGTCAGGAGGGAATCGAACCCCCAACCTACGGTTTTGGAGACCGTCGCTCTGCCAATTGAGCTACTGACCTTTAACGCTGTATCAGGCCGGCCATTATGCCGGCCTGATCGAGAGAAATCAACTACTTATTCAATAATTTTCGCTACGACACCGGCGCCGACGGTACGACCGCCTTCACGGATGGCGAAACGCAGACCTTCTTCCATCGCGATGGTCTTGATCAGGGTGACTTCCATCTGGATGTTGTCACCTGGCATTACCATCTCGACGCCTTCCGGCAGTTCGCAGGAACCGGTCACGTCAGTGGTACGGAAGTAGAACTGAGGACGGTAGCCTTTGAAGAACGGAGTGTGACGGCCGCCTTCTTCCTTCGACAGGACGTAGACTTCTGCGGTGAACTTGGTGTGCGGCTTGACCGAACCCGGCTTGGCCAGAACCTGACCACGCTCGACTTCGTCACGCTTGGTGCCACGCAGCAGAACGCCGCAGTTCTCGCCAGCACGGCCTTCGTCCAGCAGCTTGCGGAACATTTCAACGCCGGTGCAGGTAGTCTTGGTGGTCGGACGCAGGCCGACGATCTCGACTTCTTCCTGGATGCGGACGATGCCACGCTCAACACGGCCAGTTACAACGGTACCGCGACCCGAGATCGAGAACACGTCTTCGATCGGCATCAGGAACGGCAGGTCGATGGCACGAACCGGCTCAGGAATGTAGCTGTCCAGGGTTTCGACCAGCTTCTTGACGGCGGTGGTACCCATTTCGATGGTATCTTCGCCGTTCAGCGCCATCAGGGCCGAAACGATGATGATCGGGGTGTCGTCACCCGGGAAGTCGTAGGTGGACAGCAGGTCGCGAACTTCCATCTCGACCAGTTCCAGCAGCTCGGCGTCGTCAACCATGTCAGCCTTGTTCAGGAAGACAACGATGTACGGAACGCCAACCTGACGGGACAGCAGGATGTGCTCACGAGTCTGAGGCATCGGACCATCGGCAGCCGAGCAGACCAGGATAGCGCCGTCCATCTGGGCAGCACCGGTGATCATGTTCTTGACGTAGTCGGCGTGGCCCGGGCAGTCAACGTGCGCGTAGTGACGAATGTTGGAGTCGTACTCTACGTGAGCGGTGTTGATGGTGATACCGCGAGCTTTCTCTTCCGGAGCGGAGTCGATCTTGTCGAAGTCGACCTTGGCCGAACCGAAGACTTCGGAGCAGACGCGGGTCAGAGCAGCAGTCAGGGTCGTCTTGCCATGGTCAACGTGACCGATGGTGCCGACGTTGACGTGCGGCTTGTTACGTTCGAACTTTTCCTTGGCCATCGAGGCAATCCTCCGCGGAAGAAATAAGCAAGTCACTATCGCCATTAAAACAAAGGCAGATATTTTCATATCTGCCTTGTCTATATGGAGCTCTTGAGCGGACTTGAACCGCTGACCTCACCCTTACCAAGGGTGTGCTCTACCAACTGAGCTACAAGAGCGAAACTCTTTCGAAAACAGCAAGCCTGGAGCGGGTAGCGGGAATCGAACCCGCATCATCAGCTTGGAAGGCTGAGGTTCTACCACTAAACTATACCCGCGGAGCTTACGGCTCTCGCTAAACTGGTGGAGGGGGAAGGATTCGAACCTTCGAAGTCGTAGACGTCAGATTTACAGTCTGATCCCTTTGGCCACTCGGGAACCCCTCCTAAGTGTGGGCGGCATTTTCAACTCTTGCCATCCCGCTGTCAAGCTTTTTCTCATTTAAAATCTTGAGGTTAGCTACGTTGACAGCAGCTTCCGGTTCCATCACCTCAGTGGTGTTCCCTGCGAAGCGGGCGCCATTCTATCAAGCTATTCGCCAGTTGCAATACCCTCGCACAAAATAATTTTATGTTTTAAGTCTTTGAAATCCTTGGAAAGACTATCGAGCACGGCTTGGTCCAGCAAACGCTCGCTTTGCGCCGCGACCTTCAACCAGCGACCGTCCGCCCCTGGCAGTTGGCCAGACACAGGAACAGTCGCAATGTCCAGACTCAACAAGCGCTGACGCAACGCATCGATCTGCTCCTGGGCCGCCAGACCACCAATCACCAGGCATTCGTCGCGACGCCTGGCCGGCGACGCCACACCGGTTTCGCGAAGCAGGCGAATTTCCTGCTGGTTACCTTTGTACAACGACAACGGAGCGACCTCCTTGACCTTCAAGGGGGCTTCCTGCTGGTGCCAGATGTAATAGACAACGTTGAGCACCACCAACAGCAGAAACAACCAGCGCATAGACACCTCAATCCAAGGGGCAGGCCATTGCCAGACCGACGAAGACCAAGTCAGGAACCACGCGCGCCTGCGGAGCCGACTCACGCACCAGTGGCGCATCCCCCCCGGTCAGGAACACCGCGAAATCATCACCCCATAACGCATGCGCCTGCTCGATCTGCGTACGCGCAAAGCCCTGGAGCATGAGCACACAGCCGCGCTCGACCGCCTCGACGGTGGAGCGTCCAGGGGCAAGGCTGGCCAGCGCACGCTCCGCCGATGCGTCGTCATAGCGGATCCGTCGGGTGTGAGTGCGTAGCTGGCTGCGCATCAGCGGCATGCCCGGACAGATGTAGCCACCCAGGTGCAAGCCGTCGGCAGCCACGAAGTCAGCCTTTGCAGCCGTTCCCAGGTCGATGACCAGGCAGGCGCCCTTCGCGAGGTGATAGGCCCCCAGGGCGGCCAGCCAGCGGTCCATCCCCAGGCGCTCGTAGTCTTCGTAGCCATTGCGCACGCCGGCCATCTCCCTCGCTGGTTGAGCGACCTGCGACTGGACGGCGAAGTTTCGCCCGAGCAGCGCACAGAGTGCGTCGGTTTCTTCCTCGCTGCGCACACTCACCATCCGGCATCCCACCAAGCACAGGGAAGGCAGCGCCGACACCGCGACCAGGAGAGCCTGGTCGGAATCAACGATCCCTCCACCTACGATCGTCGCATCGCAAGCATGGATCACGCGCCACTTGATGAAGCTGTTACCGCAATCGAGCTCAAGAATCATCCCGCAACCTCAAACTGAGCTCACCACCGCTGAAGCTCTTTTCCACACCCTCGACATCAAGGCGCAAGCCGCCTTGCCCATCTACACCCAGCACGACGCCGTCGACCCGGTTATTCCCGGCGATCAGAGACACCTTACGACCTTGCCACAGGTTGGCCTGCTCCCATTCTTCCTGGAAGGCTGCAAAGCCATAGCGCCGATGACGCGCCAACTCATGCTGCAACTGCTGGTTGAGCAACGCGACAAGACGATTGCGATCGACCGCCATGCCAGTCTCACGCTTCATCGACGTCCATACCTGGTCGACCTGGTCGTTGGCCTGCATATTCACATTGATACCGATGCCCAGTACCACATGGCAGACGTCTGCCGGGTCTCCCACAAGCTCCAGGAGGATGCCGGCGATCTTGCACTCTCCGACCAACAGGTCGTTTGGCCACTTCAGGCCGACACCACCCACCCCGAACGCCTGCAGGGTGCGCATTACAGCAAGGCCCACCACCAGGCTCAGGCCCTCGAGCTGGCGCATGCCGCCTTCGACTCGCAACACCAGGCTGTAGTAGAGATTCTCGGCGAAAGGGCTCACCCACTGTCGACCACGTCGTCCACGACCGGCACTTTGCCGCTCGGCCAACACCACGAAGGGGGCTGGCTGGCCCTGCGCAATGCAACGCAGCGCCTCGGCGTTGGTCGAATCGATCGTCTCATGGATGAACAGCGGCCAATGCTCGCCCTCGGAATAGTTGGCGATCAGCTGCGACTCGAGCAGGGTCAAGGGCACGGCCAATTGATAGCCGCGCCCACGCACCTTATGAATGACAAGGTTCAATTCGCTTTCCAGGTGCTGCAGCTGCTTCCAGACAGCGCTGCGACTCACCCCCAAGGCTTCCCCCAGGGCCTGCCCGGAATGAAACCGGCCATCCTTGAGGAGATTCAACAACTTCAGCATGCCAGTCTCGACCAGGAATAAGGCTGGCATGATAGCCACGGCCTGAAGGCTTGCATAGGTAAAGGGTGTTAGCGGACGACCGCCTGGGGTTGTTGGCACCGGCCCCGTCGCCAATCCCCAGCCAGACGCCAGAAAGACAAAACCCCTACCTGCTCGCGCAGATAGGGGTTTTGCGAAATGAATCTTGACGATGACCTACTCTCACATGGGGAAACCCCACACTACCATCGGCGATGCATCGT
>NZ_JBCGFQ010000021.1:0-95879 GCF_040984075.1 Pseudomonas sp. I2 | reverse complement strand
GTCCAAACCCTCGCCCCGCGTTGATATAGCGCCATTGCCGTGTGCAAGGCCGGGCCGCAGAGCCGGGCATCGAAAACAACAAATGGAGGCGCCATGTACGCCGATCACTCCGCCTTTCCAGGCTTTCCCCCCAGGACCGGTGCGTTTTTTCATCAGGAAACGACGCAACGCGTTGACGCCTGCGCGTGCGCAGGGGTATACAATGCGCCGCGTTTTACCTGTGACCCCTATGCGTACCACGCACTCTCGCCGACTCCCGGTTGATCCGCCCAGGGCTCTTGCCCGAGTCCCGAGAAACCCAAGGTAACCACCTTGCCCATTCCGCTGCGCCACGAGCGCGGTGGGTCCGATTCCGTCACAGATAAAAACAAGCAGGTGACTTCGTTCATGAGTGGACACAACATGCAGTCAGGCGAGCTCAAGCGGGGCCTGAAAAACCGCCATATCCAGCTGATCGCCCTGGGAGGCGCGATCGGTACCGGATTGTTCCTGGGCTCGGCCGGCGTGATGAAGTCCGCCGGTCCGTCGATGATCCTCGGCTATGCCATCTGCGGCTTCATCGCCTTCATGATCATGCGCCAACTGGGCGAGATGATCGTCGAGGAACCGGTGGCCGGCTCCTTCAGCCATTTCGCCCACAAGTACTGGGGTGGCTTCGCCGGCTTCCTGTCCGGCTGGAACTGCTGGGTGCTGTACATCCTGGTCGGCATGTCGGAGCTGTCGGCGGTCGGCAAGTACGTCCACTACTGGTGGCCGGAGATCCCCACCTGGGTCACGGCGGCTGCCTTCTTCCTGCTGATCAACGCCATCAACCTGATGAACGTCAAGGTGTTCGGCGAGGCCGAGTTCTGGTTCGCGATCATCAAGGTCCTGGCCATCGTCGGCATGATCGGCCTGGGTGCCTACCTGCTGACCAGTGGCAGCGGCGGCCCTGAAGCCTCGGTCACCAACCTCTGGGCCCATGGCGGCTTCTTCCCCCATGGCGTGAGCGGGCTGGTCATGGCCCTGGCGATCATCATGTTCTCCTTCGGCGGCCTGGAAATGCTCGGCTTCACCGCAGCCGAGGCCGACAAGCCCCGTACCGTGATCCCCAAGGCGATCAACCAGGTCATCTACCGTATCCTGATCTTCTACATCGGCGCCCTGGTGGTGCTGCTCTCGCTGACCCCGTGGGACAGCCTGGTGGCCAGCATCGATGCCTCTGGCGGTAGCTACGGCAGCAGCCCATTCGTCCAGGTCTTCTCCCTGCTGGGTAGCGACGTGGCCGCCCACCTGCTGAACTTCGTGGTCCTGACCGCGGCACTGTCGGTGTACAACAGCGGCACCTACTGCAATGCGCGCATGCTCTACGGCATGGCCGAGCAGGGCGATGCTCCGGCGGGCCTGGCGAAGATCGACAAGCGTGGCGTACCGGTACGCTCGATCCTGGCGTCGGCGGGCGTCACCCTGGTGGCGGTGCTGCTCAACTACCTGATCCCGCAGCACGCCCTGGAGCTGCTGATGTCGCTGGTGGTCGCGGCACTGGTGATCAACTGGGCGATGATCAGCTACTCGCACCTGAAGTTCCGCCAGCACCTGGACCGTACCGGCCAGAAGCCGCTGTTCAAGGCGCTGTGGTACCCCTATGGCAACTACCTGTGCCTGGCCTTCGTGGTGCTGATCCTGGGCATCATGCTGCAGATTCCGGGGATCCAGATCTCGGTGTATGCGATTCCGGTGTGGCTGGTGGTGATGTACGTGTGCTACCTGCTCAAGAGCAAGCGTGGCCAGCAGCGCCACGCTGCGGTGGGTAGCGTGGCCAAGTAAGCGCTCAGGCGCAGGCTTGGGAAACCCGATGCCAGGTGACTGGCATCGGGTTTTTTGCTGTCAGGGTCGGCTAATGTCGGGCAGTGTAATTTCGGGGCCGCTTCGCGCCCCAAAGGGCGGTGAAAATAGTGCCCACCCAATAGGCTCAGATCTGCTCCAGCAACCAGCTGCGAAACGCCCGCAACGATGGCAATGCCTCGTTGCGCGGTGGGTAGATCAGGTAATAGCTGCGCTGGCTGGCGAACGGCAACCCGGCGCTGAACAGCTCCCCGCTGGCCAGCTCTTCCTCCACCAAGATTCGCGGCACCAGGCCGATGCCGATCCCGGCCCGTACCGCCTGGATCAGGTGCGAGGTCAGCTCGAAGCTCGGCCCCAGGCGCATGGCTCGGTGCGCCAGGGCGTGGTGGGAGAACCATTCGCCCCAGGCATGGGGGTTGTTGGCGACATTCAGCAGCACCTGCTCGCTGATGCGCGCCGGGCTCCAGCCTTGCGGGTCGCCCGCAGCCTCCGGTGGCAGGATCACCACCAGCTCCTCGGCATGCAGCCGATGGCAGATCAACCCCGGCAGGTCATGGGTCGCCACGCCGATGGCGGCGTCGATCTCGCTGGTGTCGAAGTTGATGGCTTCGATCCGCGAATGAATGTGTACCAGCATCCCTGGGTGGGCGCTGTAGAACGCATGCAGGCGCGGCAGCAGCCATTTCGAGCCGAACGTGGGCAGGGTGGCCAGGCGCAGGGTGCCGACGCCGGACTGATAGGCCAGCGCCTGCAAGGTGGCGCTGCGGATGCGGCCCAGGGCTTCGCTCAGTTCGCGCTGGTACAGGCGGCCGACATCGGTCAGTTGGACCTGGCGCCCCTCGCGGCGAAACAGCGTCAGCCCAAGCTGCTGCTCCAGGGCCTGCACCTGCCGGCTGACCGCGCTCTGGGTCAGCGACAGCTCGGCGGCGGCGCGGGTATAGCTTTCGTGCCGGGCGGCGGCCTCGAAGGCCAACAACAGCGACATCGAGGGTGTCAGGTGGCGGTAATTCATTCATAAAGCTCATCGATAGCGGCAGGAATATCCGTTTGCCCCTGGCTGGAAAGTACAGGAACATTGGCACATCCGTCATCCGGTCTTGAAACATACATACCGGAACTGCAGGGGAACGCCCTGCAGCTGCACCCGAATGCCCGTGACCTAGCCAATATCAAGAGGCCATCCATCGATGATCGCCCAGTTGCCGACCAGCGCCCCTAGCGCCAACTACCCTGAATTTCTCGACGCCCTGCGTGCCAGCGGCTTCCGTGGCCAGATCAGTGCCGACTACGGCACCCGCACGGTGCTCGCCACCGACAACTCCATCTACCAGCGCCTGCCCCAGGCGGCGGTGTTCCCGCAGGATGCCGACGATGTGGCGCGGGTGGCGGCGCTGATGGCCGAGCCGCGCTTTCGCCAGGTCAAGCTGACCCCGCGCGGCGGCGGCACGGGGACCAACGGCCAGTCGTTGACCGACGGTATCGTCGTCGACCTGTCGCGGCACATGAACAAGATCCTCCAGATCAACGTCGAGGAGCGTTGGGTGCGGGTCCAGGCCGGCGTGGTCAAGGACCAGCTCAATGCTGCGCTCAAGCCCCATGGGCTGTTCTTCGCCCCAGAACTGTCCACCTCCAACCGCGCCACCGTGGGCGGCATGATCAACACCGATGCCAGCGGCCAAGGCAGTTGCACCTACGGCAAGACCCGCGACCACGTGCTCGAGCTGCACAGCGTGCTGCTCGGCGGCGAACGCCTGCACAGCCTGCCGATCGACGACCAGGCGCTGGAGCAGGCCTGTGCCGCGCCTGGCCGGGTCGGCGAGGTGTACCGCATGGCCCGAGAGATCCAGCAGACCCAGGGCGAATTGATCGAAAGTACCTTCCCCAAGCTCAACCGCTGCCTGACTGGCTACGACCTGGCCCACCTGCGCGACGAACAGGGCCGCTTCAACCTCAACAGCGTGTTGTGCGGCGCCGAGGGCTCGCTGGGCTACGTGGTCGAGGCCAAGCTCAACGTGTTGCCGATCCCCAAATACGCGGTACTGGTGAACGTACGCTACACCAGCTTCATGGATGCCCTGCGCGACGCCAATGCGCTGATGGCGCACAAGCCGCTGTCGATCGAGACCGTCGATTCCAAGGTGCTGATGCTGGCCATGCAGGACATCGTCTGGCACAGCGTCGCCGAATACTTCCCGGCCGACCCGGAGCGTCCGACCCTGGGCATCAACCTGGTGGAGTTCTGCGGTGACGAGCCGGCCGAGGTCAACGCCCGGGTCGAGGCCTTCATCGCCCACCTCAAGGCCGACACTAGTGTCGAGCGCCTGGGCCATACCCTGGCCGAGGGCGCCGAGGCGGTGACCCGTGTCTATGCCATGCGCAAACGTTCGGTGGGTTTGCTGGGCAACGTCGAGGGCGAGGTCCGGCCGCAGCCGTTCGTCGAGGACACCGCGGTACCACCGGAGCAGTTGGCCGACTACATCGCCGACTTCCGTGCCTTGCTCGACGGCCACGGCCTGGCCTACGGCATGTTCGGCCATGTCGATGCTGGCGTGTTGCACGTGCGCCCGGCCCTGGACATGAAGGACCCGGCCCAGGCCGCGCTGGTCAAGCCGATTTCCGATGCCGTGGCGGCGCTGACCCAGCGTTATGGCGGCCTGCTCTGGGGCGAGCACGGCAAGGGCCTGCGCTCGGAATACGTGCCGGAGTACTTCGGTGAACTGTACCCCGCGCTGCAACGCTTGAAGGGGGCCTTCGACCCACACAACCAGCTCAACCCGGGCAAGATCTGCACGCCGCCGGACAACGCCGAAGGCCTGACCAGGGTCGATGGCGTGACCCTGCGCGGCGACCTCGACCGGACCATCGACGAGCGGGTCTGGCAGAGCTTCGGCAGCGCCGTGCACTGCAACGGCAATGGCGCCTGCTACAACTACGACCCCAACGACGCCATGTGCCCATCGTGGAAGGCCACTCGCGAGCGCCAGCATTCGCCCAAGGGCCGTGCCTCGCTGATCCGCGAATGGCTGCGCCTGCAGGGGGCGGCGGATATCGACGTGCTGGCGGCGGCGCGCAACAAGGTGTCCTGGCTCAAGGGCCTGCCGGCGCGGCTGCGCAACAACCGGGCGCGCAGCCAGGGCCAGGAGGACTTCTCCCACGAGGTCTACGACGCCATGGCCGGCTGCCTGGCGTGCAAGTCCTGCGCGGGGCAGTGCCCGATCAAGGTCAACGTGCCGGACTTCCGCTCGCGTTTCCTCGAGCTGTACCACGGCCGCTACCAGCGCCCGCTGCGTGACTACCTGATCGGTTCGCTGGAATTCACCATTCCCTACCTGGCCCACGCGCCGGGGCTGTACAACGCGGTGATGGGGTCGAAATGGGTGAGCCGGCTGCTGGCGGACAAGGTCGGCATGGTCGACAGCCCGTTGATCAGCCGCTTCAACTTCCAGTCGACCCTGACCCGTTGCCGTGTCGCCGTGGCCAGCGTGCCAGCCCTGCGCGAACTGACCCCGGCCCAGCGCGAGCGCAGCATCGTGCTGGTCCAGGACGCCTTCACCCGTTACTTCGAGACGCCGCTGCTGGCGGCATTCATCGAACTGGCCCATCGCCTCGGCCACCGTGTGTTCCTGGCGCCCTACAGCGCCAATGGCAAGCCGTTGCACGTGCAGGGCTTCCTCGGCGCCTTCGCCAAGGCGGCGATCCGCAACGCCACCCAGCTCAAGGCCCTGGCCGACTGTGGTGTGCCGCTGGTGGGGCTGGACCCGGCCATGACCCTGGTCTACCGCCAGGAGTACCAGAAGGTGGAGGGGCTGGATGGCTGCCCGAAGGTGCTGCTGCCCCAGGAGTGGCTGATGGACGTGCTGCCCGAGCAGGCCGAGGGCAATAGTGGCAGCTTCCGCCTGATGGCCCACTGCACCGAGAAGACCAACGTGCCGGCCAGCACCCGGCAGTGGGAGCAGGTGTTCGCCCGTCTGGGCCTGAAGCTGGTCACCGAGGCCACTGGCTGCTGCGGCATGTCGGGCACCTATGGCCATGAGGCGCGCAACCAGGAGACCTCGCGGACCATCTTCGAGCAGTCCTGGGCGACCAAGCTGGACAAGGAAGGGGAGGCGCTGGCGACCGGCTATTCGTGCCGCAGCCAGGTCAAGCGCATGACCGAGCGGCAGATGCGGCATCCGCTGGAGGTGGTGTTGCAGTACGCGCAGCGCTGAAAGAAGGGGCGCCTCGCGCCCCGACAAGCCCGCTCCCACAGGGCCCTGCAAACCACAGCGTTTGCGAGCGACTCGCAACCCTGGGGGAGCCGGCTTGTCGACGATGGGCTGCAGAGCGGCCCCAGGATCGTCCTTTCAGCGCCCCAGTCGCGCCTGGCGATACAGGTACAGGCTCAACACCAGCCCACAGCAAGACGCCGCCGCCGCGAACAGGAAGATCGAGGCAAAGCCGAACCCCGACGCCACGGCCCCCACCAGTGGTCCCGTGATCCCCAGCGACAGGTCGATGAACAGCGAATAGGCACCCACTGCCGCCCCGCGGTTGGCCGCCGACACCTGGTTCACCGCCTCCACCCCCAGTGCCGGGAACACCAGCGAGAAACCGAACCCGCTCAAGGCCGCGCCGGCCAGGGCCAGTTCGGCACTCGGCGCCAGCCACAGCATCAGCAGGCCCAGGGTTTCCACCGCCAGGCAGACGATCGCCACACGGAAACCTCCGATGCGGTTGATCAGGTTGCCGAACAGCAGCCGTGCGCTGATGAAGCTGGCGCCGAACAGGCTCAGGGTCAGTGCGGCGTTGGGCCAGTCACGGCTGGCGTAGTACAGGGTGATGAAGGTGGCGATGGTGCCGAAGCCGATCGAGCCCAGGGCCAATCCAGAGCCATGGGGGAATACTTTGCCCAGCACCCGCAGGAACGGCAGGCGCACGCCGGCGACCACTGGGGCGGCATGTTTCGGCCAGGCCAGCAGCAAGCCGAGCACCGCCAGCAGGATGATGCTCGCGCCCATGCTCCACAGCCCCAGGGTCTTCACCATCAGCACGCCCAGCGGGGCGCCGATGGCCAATGCGCCATAGCTGGCGATGCCGTTCCAGGAGATGACCTTGGCGGTGTGCTCGGCGCCGACCCGGCCGATGCCCCAGCCGATCGAGCCGGAGCCCACCAGGCTTTCGGCGCTGCCCAGCACCAGGCGGCCGATGAGCAGGCAGGCCAGGCTCAGCCAGGGCAGCGAGGTGAGGAAGCTGCAGGCCAGCATGAACACCCCGCTCAGCCCGCAGCCGAGCAGGCCGTACATGACCGCTTTCTTGCTGCCGAGGTTGTCGATGATGCGGCTGGCGGTGGGGCGGCTGAGCAGGGTGGCCAGGTACTGGACGCTGATCACCAGGCCCGCGACCACGGCGCTGAACCCCAGGTCGTTGTGCACGTAGCCGGGCAGCACGGCCAGGGGAATGCCGATGTTCAGGTAGCCGATGAAGGTGAAGAGGACGATGGAGACGACTTGCAGGGTGACCGCAAGGGGGCGCGGTGAGTCGGGCATGGGGCGCTTTCGTGGGCTGGGGTTCTGGACGGTGTGAAAACGCGATGACGGGCAAGGTTCCCGCGAGTCAGCCGTTTTCACACTGTCGGATGGGGTGCGCGGTTATTCCTGGTCGGCGCAGGGTTGATCGTCGCCATCCTGCTCGACGGCGGGCGTCGGTTCGGTGTGGGCGGCAACGGTTTGCTCTTCGGGGTTCAGGCTTGGGAAGGGAAGATTCGGGATTTCATGCATCTCGTCGTTCCTCGCAAGTGTGAGTGAAAAGACTGCGCCAGGCGCGTGGAGGCTTCGAAAAGCTGGGGCAGGATACAGGAGTCTGGGTGACAGTTTGAAATTTTTCCGGGTCGCTGGTCGGTTTTGCGACGGTGGTGTTGGCGGTTGCGGGGCTGGTCGGTCCAGGTTTGCAGCGCTATCTGGGGCTGCAAGGCAGCCCCAGATCATGGGTGAGCGGCTCGGGCCAGGCTCAGCGACAGACGTCGGCGATCGCCGCTGCCAGTTGTTCCAGGCGCTGGGCATCGGCGCCGGCGATGTTTGCCCGGCCGGTACCGACCATGTACACGCTGTGCTTTTCCCGCAGCAGGCGAACCTGCTCCGGATCCAGCCCGGTGTAGGAGAACATCCCGCGTTGCGCGGCGATATGAGCGAAGCGCTGCGCCAGACCGTGGGGCTCCAGCGCCTTGACCAGGCCGTGGCGCAGCTCGGCGATGCGCTGGCGCATGGCGTCCACTTCCTCGACCCACAAGGCCTTGAGGGCCGGGTCGCCGAGGATCTGCGCGACCACCGCGGCGCCGTGGTCCGGCGGTGTCGACCACAGGTTGCGGGCCAGCAGTGCCAGTTGGCTGCGCACGTCCTGTAGCTTCTCGGCATCGTGGCTGCACACCAGCAGGGCGCCGGTGCGCTCGCGGTACAGGCCGAAGTTCTTCGAGCAGGAGCTGGTGACCAGCAGCTCCGGCAGCTCGGCGGCGAACAGCCGTACCGCCCAGGCATCTTCTTCCAGGCCGTCGCCGAAGCCCTGGTAGGCGAAGTCGATCAGCGGCAGCAGGTTGCGTCTGCGCACCACCTCGAGCACCGCACGCCAGTCGTCCTGGCCCAGGTCGAAGCCGGTGGGGTTGTGGCAGCAGGCGTGCAGCAGCACCACGTCGCCTTCCGGCACCTGCTCCAGGGCCGCCAGCATGCCTGCGACATCCAGGCGGTTGTCCGCACCGACATAGGGGTAGTGCGACACCTTCAACTTGGCGCTGGCAAACAGGGACTCGTGGATCGGCCAGGTCGGGTCGCTGAGCCAGACGCCGCGGCCCGGTAGGCAGTGGGCGATGAACTCCGCCGCCAGGCGCAGGGCGCCGGTGCCGCCCGGGGTCTGGGTCGCGCCGGCGCGCTGGCTGGCGAGCAGCGGCGAAGCGCTGCCCAGCACCAGTTCGCTGACCAGGTGGCCGAACGCTGGGTCACCGTGGCCGCCGACATAGCTTTTGGTGGCTTGCTGCGCCACCAGGCGCTGTTCGGCCTGCTTGACTGCCGCGGGGATCGGCGTCAGGCCCTGGGCGTCCTTGAACACGCCCACACCCAGGTCGAACTTCGCCGGATTGGCGTCGCGGGCGTAGGCGTCCATCAGCCCCAGGATCGGGTCGCCAGGGACCCGGCCAATGGCTTGGAAATGCATCACTTGCGCCCTTCGGCAGTTTCGGCGACTTGGTCGGTGCGCGCGGCCATGATGAAGTCGTTGCGGTGCAGGCCCTTGATCGAGTGGCTCCACCAGGTGACGGTGACCTTGCCCCACTCGGTCAGTAGGCCTGGATGATGGCCCTCGGCCTCGGCGATCTCGCCGATGGCGTTGGTGAAAGCCAGGGCGTGCTTGAAGTTCTTGAACAGGAAGACGCGCTCCAGCTCCATGTGGCCGTCGCGAACTTCGATGTTCCAGTCTGGAATCTCGCGGATCAGTACCGCCAGTTCCTCGTCGGTGACTTTCGGCGCGTCGGCGCGGCAGGCTTCGCAATGGGCTTGGTTCAAGGCATTCATGGGTCTTTTCCGGTTTGAGTTGTTATTCGGCAAGGCGGCTCAGGCGGCCGCCTTGGGTGGAAACTTCGGTGCGTGCAGGCCCAGCTGCATGGCCTGGCGGACCAGGGCCATGATGTCTTCGTGGGCCAGGTCGAACAGGCGCTTGAGGTTCGGCAGGACGAAGTACAGGGGCTGCAGGATATCGATGCGATACGGCGTGCGCATGGCTTCGAGGGCGTCGAAGGCCTGGTGTTCCGGCTCGCCGGACAGGCAGTAGACGGTTTCCTTGGGCGAGGACAGGATGCCGCCGCCATAGATCTTGCGGCCCTGTGGCGTGTCCATCAGGCCGAACTCGATGGTCATCCAGTACAGGCGCGCCAGGTACACACGTTCTTCCTTGGTGGCCGCCAGGCCCAGCTTGCCGTAGGTGTGGGTGAACTCGGCGAACCAGGGGTTGGTCAGCAGCGGGCAGTGGCCGAAGATCTCGTGGAAGATGTCCGGCTCTTGCAGGTAGTCCAGTTCTTCCGGGGTGCGGATGAAGGTGGCGACCGGGAAGCGCTTGCTGGCCAGCAGTTCGAAAAAGGTCTGGAAGGGGATCAGCGCCGGTACGCGGGCGACCTGCCAGCCGGTGGTGGCACCCAGGACCTTGTTGATTTCACCCAGTTGGGGAATACGATCGTGGGGCAGCTTGAGCTGCTCGATGCCGTCCAGGTATTCCTGGCATGCGCGGCCTTCGATCACCTTCAGCTGCCGGGTGATCAAGGTGTTCCATACCGCGTGTTCCTGCTGCGGGTAGTCGATAAAACCGTGCGCATCGGGCTCGCGTGCCACGTATTGCGTCTGTTTCATGTGGCTCTCCTGGTGAGGGCTTTCTTGTTATGTTCACGACATACCCTAGGAATATCCCCTCGCGGCCAGCTTTGCACGGGGTGCGGTGGGGTGCATGGAGGACCTTTCATCCTGTTTTCGTAACGTAAATTTTACAAAATGAGCCTGGTCCCGGAAAATCGCGGGTATCGAGCTGGCCGTCAGGATTATTTTGTCAGCTTATCTTTACGATTTTTCCATGCGCCGGTGAAAAATCCGGCTGCCTCGGGGCCTTTTCCATGCGTATCAAAGTGCATTGCCAGAACCGCATCGGCATCCTGCGCGACATTCTCAACCTGCTGGTGGAATACGGCATCAACGTGCTGCGGGGAGAGGTCGGCGGCGACCATGGCAACGCCATCTACCTGCATTGCCCGAACCTGATCAACCTGCAGTTCCAGGCGCTGCGGCCGAAGTTCGAGTCGATCGCCGGGGTGTTCGGCGTCAAGCGTGTGGGCCTGATGCCCAGCGAGCGTCGGCACATGGAGCTCAATGCGTTGCTCGGTGCCCTGGAGTTCCCGGTGCTGTCGATCGACATGGGCGGCAGCATCGTCGCTGCCAACCGCGCTGCTGCCCAATTGCTCGGGGTGCGGGTCGACGAGGTGCCGGGCATCCCCCTGGCACGCTACGTCGAGGACTTCGACCTGCCGGAACTGGTGCGCGCCAACAAGTCGCGGATCAACGGCCTGCGCATCAAGGTCAAGGGCGATGTGTTCCTCGCCGACATCGCCCCGTTGCAGTCGGAGCATGACGACAGCGAGGCACTGGCCGGCGCGGTGCTCACCCTGCACCGGGCCGACCGTATCGGCGAGCGCATCTATAACGTGCGCAAGCAGGAGCTGCGCGGCTTCGACAGCATCTTCCAGAGCTCGCGGGTGATGGCGGCGGTGGTGCGCGAGGCGCGGCGCATGGCGCCGTTGGATGCACCGCTGCTGATCGAAGGCGAGACCGGCACCGGCAAGGAGCTGCTGGCCCGCGCCTGCCACTTGGCCAGCCCGCGCGGCCAGGCGCCACTGATGGCGCTCAACTGCGCCGGCCTGCCGGAGTCCATGGCCGAGACCGAGCTGTTCGGCTACGGCCCGGGCGCGTTCGAGGGCGCGCGCGCCGAGGGCAAGCTGGGGCTGCTGGAGCTGACGGCGGGCGGCACGTTGTTCCTCGACGGGGTGGGGGAAATGAGCCCGCGCCTGCAGGTCAAGCTGCTGCGCTTCCTACAGGATGGCTGCTTCCGGCGGGTCGGCAGCGACGAGGAGGTGTACTTGGACGTGCGGGTGATCTGCGCCACCCAGGTGGACCTGTCCGAACTGTGCGCCCGTGGCGAGTTTCGCCAGGACCTCTACCATCGCCTGAACGTACTGTCGTTGCACATCCCGCCGCTGCGCGAATGCATGGATGGCCTGGAGGGCCTGGTGCAGCACTTCCTCGACCAGGCCAGCCGGCAGATCGGCTGCCCGATGCCGCACCTGGCGCCAGCGGCGATGGAAAAGCTGGGCCAGTACCACTGGCCGGGTAACGTGCGGCAATTGGAGAACGTGCTGTTTCAGGCTGTGTCGTTGTGCGAGGGCGGTGTGGTGAAAGGCGAACATATTCGCCTGCCGGATTATGGTGCGCGTCAACCCTTGGGTGAGTTTTCACTGGAGGGGGATCTTTCGGAAATTGTCGGGCGTTTTGAAAAAGCCGTACTGGAAAGTTTGATGAGCGAGTTTCCAAGTAGTCGGGCATTGGGCAAGCGGTTGGGCGTTTCCCATACGACGATTGCCAATAAGTTGCGTGATTATTCGCTCAATAAAACAGCCGAGTAGAACCAGGTTCATATCGGGGCTGTCATGCAGCCCTTTTGCGAAGACGCTCGGTTGTCATTTTGGGGCCGCTTCGCGGCCCCAAAGAAGGCAAGGCGCCTCAACCGTTGGAGCAGCCGTTGCCCATCACACGGTATTCGAGAATGTGCTTCTGGCCCTTGGAATCTTCGTAGGTCATGCGTGCAGGCACCACTTCGCAGACATTGGGTACTTCGCTCATGGAGATGACCCGGGCAATGTCCAGGTGCTGCGAATAACTGTACTGTTCAACCGGAATCTGCTCGGCATCCTTTGCAACTTCGTCGGCCATCGCCGCGCTGCAAAGACCACCAAGTACCAATACCAGTAAAGCTTTCATTTTCAATTTACCTGTCTAAGGTCGTGAGGGGGCACGCGGCGCTTGTGGCGCCGCGAGTACATCCAGTTTTCAACTATCGAAATTAGCGGGGGATTAACATGCCTTCGTGGGGGCTGTTACAAGAAGTTAATCGCCTTGCCATTGCTGGCGAGGTGAATTCTATGGGGGTGCCAGAGGCTGAAACAGAGGGACTTTTGATAAAGTCTTTTGACAGAATCTGTAACAATCCCCGGCAAAAATCTGCCCCCGCCCTGTGTGCTGGGCTGGAGTGCGCCAACTAGAGCGCTCGCCTCGCGCGACAGGGAAAAATACCGGCCTTGGTACTACCAACGTCGAATGGCCTTTGCCGCTCTGGTACAGTTACAAACGGTTTCATACAAAAACAACTATTACACCGAGGTAAAACAGATGAGTGCGGCTCCACTGTATCCCGTTCGTCCCGAGGTTGCGGCCAGTACCCTGACCGACGAGGCCACCTACAAGGCCATGTACCAGCAATCGGTGATCAACCCGGACGGCTTCTGGCGTGAGCAGGCCCAGCGCCTGGACTGGATCAAGCCTTTCACCAAGGTCAAGCAGACCTCCTTCGACGATCACCATGTCGACATCAAATGGTTCGCTGACGGCACTCTGAACGTTTCCTACAACTGCCTGGACCGCCACCTGGAAGAGCGTGGTGACCAGGTCGCCATCATCTGGGAAGGCGACGACCCTTCCGAAAGCCGCAACATCACCTACCGCGAGTTGCACGAGCAGGTCTGCAAGTTCGCCAACGCCCTGCGTGGCCAGGACGTGCACCGTGGCGACGTGGTGACCATCTACATGCCGATGATCCCGGAAGCCGTGGTGGCCATGCTGGCCTGTGCCCGTATCGGCGCGATCCATTCGGTGGTATTCGGTGGCTTCTCGCCCGAGGCCCTGGCCGGCCGCATCATCGACTGCCGCTCCAAGGTGGTGATCACGGCCGACGAAGGCGTGCGCGGTGGCCGCCATACGCCGCTCAAGGCCAATGTCGACCTGGCCCTGACCAACCCTGAAACCAGCAGCGTGCAGAAGATCATCGTGTGCAAGCGCACCGGTGGCGAGATCGCCTGGCACCAGCACCGCGACATCTGGTACGAAGACCTGATGAAAGTCGCCTCCAGCCATTGCGCGCCGAAGGAAATGGGCGCCGAGGAGCCGCTGTTCATCCTTTATACCTCCGGCTCCACCGGCAAGCCCAAGGGCGTGCTGCACACCACCGGCGGCTATCTGGTGTACGCCGCGCTGACCCATGAGCGGGTCTTCGACTATCGCCCGGGCGAAGTCTACTGGTGCACCGCCGACGTGGGCTGGGTCACCGGCCACAGCTACATCGTCTATGGCCCGCTGGCCAACGGCGCCACCACGCTGCTGTTCGAGGGCGTGCCGAACTACCCGGACATCACTCGGGTGTCGAAGATCATCGACAAGCACAAGGTCAACATTCTCTACACCGCGCCGACCGCCATCCGCGCGATGATGGCCGAGGGCGAGGCGGCGGTCGCCGGCGCCGATGGCTCCAGCCTGCGCCTGCTGGGCTCGGTGGGCGAGCCGATCAACCCCGAGGCCTGGAACTGGTACTACCAGACCGTCGGCAAGGAGCGCTGCCCGATCGTCGACACCTGGTGGCAGACCGAGACTGGCGGCATCCTGATCAGCCCGCTGCCGGGCGCCACTGGCCTGAAGCCAGGCTCGGCGACCCGTCCGTTCTTCGGCGTGGTGCCGGCGCTGGTGGACAACCTGGGCAACCTGATCGAAGGCGCCGCCGAGGGCAACCTGGTCATCCTCGACTCCTGGCCGGGTCAGTCGCGCTCGCTGTACGGCGACCACGACCGCTTCGTCGACACCTACTTCAAGACCTTCCGTGGCATGTACTTCACCGGTGACGGTGCGCGTCGCGACGAGGACGGCTACTACTGGATCACCGGCCGTGTCGACGACGTGCTCAACGTCTCCGGCCACCGCATGGGCACCGCCGAGATCGAGAGCGCGATGGTCGCCCACTCGAAGGTCGCCGAGGCGGCGGTGGTCGGTGTGCCGCACGACATCAAGGGGCAGGGCATCTATGTCTATGTCACCCTCAACGCCGGCGTGGAGCCGAGCGAGCAACTGCGTCTGGAGCTGAAGAACTGGGTGCGCAAGGAGATCGGCCCGATCGCCTCGCCGGATGTGATCCAGTGGGCGCCGGGGCTGCCGAAGACCCGTTCGGGCAAGATCATGCGCCGTATTTTGCGCAAGATCGCGACCGGCGAGTACGACGCGCTGGGGGATATCTCGACCCTGGCCGACCCGGGTGTGGTGCAGCACCTGATCGATACCCACAAGGCAATGGGGCTCGCGTCAGCCTGATGTGAATCGGGGCTGCCTTGCAGTCCATTCGCGACACAAGGCCGCTCCCGCGGTGTCCGTGTAGCGCCCGACAATGGGCGTTGCATGAACGGTGCGGGAGCGGCCTTGTGTCGCGATGGGGCGCAAGGCGGCCCCGGTACGGGTCGGCGGGGCTTCAGTGAACTTACGTCTTTGGCGAGGTGTTTGCTTTTGTTACCCGACATCCATCGGTAACCCCTTGGGCTACCCAATTTCGCTCAGAAGCGGGGCGAGTAGAAACATTCGTGTGCCATTGTAGGGCGATTCTGCAGGCATTTCGTACGCGACGGCACGCTGCGCTTGCCGGACTACAAGGGTTTGCCAATAATAGGCCCGGTTATTGCTTGGCTTATGGGTTATTTTTCTTTTGCTCTTGCATAATATGCAAGGGCTGTCAATATCGTCCGCCGTGGTTCCTGGCGCTTCTGTAACTAGTTGTCGCTTTGAAGAAATATCGACTACCCGCCTGTCGTTAAAATGCCACTCACTCGCTCGTGGTCTGCGACCTTGGTCGATACCCCCTGCGGCTCGCGTTGCACCCATTCGCATATCGGGCAGCCGTTACACCTGCCTTGTATTGCCCCGTACCGATGGAGTTACCAGATGAAGAAGCTCGCACTGCTTGGCGCCCTTGCGCTGTCCGTGTTGTCCCTGGGTTCGCAGGCCGATGAAAAACCGTTGAAGATCGGTATCGAGGCCGCCTACCCACCCTTCGCCTTCAAGCAGCCCGATGGCAGCATCGCCGGTTTCGACTACGACATCGGCAACGCCCTGTGCGAAGAGATGAAAGCCAAGTGCACCTGGGTCGAGCAAGAGTTCGACGGCCTGATCCCGGCGCTGAAGGTGCGCAAGATCGACGCCATCCTCTCGTCCATGTCGATCACCGAGGACCGCAAGAAGTCGGTCGACTTCACCAAACGCTACTACCTGACCCCGGCACGCCTGGTCATGAAGGAAGGCACCACCGTCAGCGACAGCCTGGTCGAGCTGAAGGGCAAGAAGATCGGTGTGCAGCGCGGCTCGATCCATGACCGCTTCGCCAAGGAAGTCCTGGCTCCGCAGGGCGCCACCGTCGTGCCGTACGGCACCCAGAACGAAATCTACCTGGACGTCGCCGCTGGCCGCCTGGACGGCACCGTGGCCGATGCCACCCTGCTCGAAGACGGTTTCCTCAAGACCGACGCCGGCAAGGGCTTCGCCTTCGTCGGCCCGTCCTTCACCGACGTGAAGTACTTCGGCGACGGCGTCGGCATCGCCGTGCGCAAGGGCGACAACGCCAACCGCGAGCGTATCAACGCCGCGATCGATGCGATCCGTGCCAACGGCAAGTACAAAAAGATCCAGGACAAGTACTTCAACTTCGACATCTACGGGCCGGACGCCCAGTAAGACGTCGAGTTTCACCTGTGCAATGGTGCAAACAGCAGAAGCTCTGAGGTTTGCACCATTTTTCATTCCCAAGCCCTGAGGAATCCCAATCATGTTGAAAGGCTACGGGGCAGTCATCCTCGACGGGGCGTGGCTGACGCTGCAGCTCGCCCTGTCGTCGATGGCCCTGGCCATCGTGCTTGGCCTGATCGGCGTGTCGTTGCGCTTGTCGCCGGTGCGCTGGCTGGCCTGGCTGGGCGACCTGTATGCCACGGTGATCCGTGGCATCCCGGACCTGGTGCTGATCCTGCTGATCTTCTATGGCGGCCAGGACGTGCTCAACCGGGTCGCGCCGTTGCTCGGCTACGACGACTACATCGACCTGAACCCGTTGGCTGCCGGTATCGGTACCCTGGGCTTCATCTTCGGCGCGTACCTCTCGGAAACCTTCCGCGGTGCCTTCCTCGGCATTCCCAAGGGCCAGGCCGAGGCGGGCGTGGCCTATGGCATGAGCAGCCGGCAGGTGTTCTTCCGCATCATGGTGCCGCAGATGATCCGCCTGGCGATCCCCGGCTTCACCAACAACTGGCTGGTGCTGACCAAAGCCACGGCGCTGATCTCGGTGGTCGGCCTGCAGGACATGATGTTCAAGGCCAAGCAGGCGGCCGACGCCACCCGCGAGCCTTTCACCTTCTTCCTGGCGGTAGCGGCCCTGTACCTGGTGCTCACCAGCGTCTCGCTGCTGGCGCTGAAGTATCTCGAGAAGCGCTACTCGGTGGGCGTAAAGGCGGCTGAACTATGATCTTCGACTACAACGTGATCTGGGAGGCGATGCCGCTGTACCTCGGCGGGCTGCTGACCACCATCAAGCTGCTGGCGCTGTCGTTGTTCTTTGGCTTGCTGGCGGCCATTCCGCTGGGCCTGATGCGGGTGTCGAAGCAGCCGCTAGTGAACATGACCGCCTGGCTGTACACCTATGTGATCCGCGGCACGCCGATGCTGGTGCAGCTGTTCCTGATCTACTATGGCCTGGCCCAGTTCGAGGCGGTGCGCGAGAGTTTCCTCTGGCCGTGGCTGTCCAGCGCGACCTTCTGCGCCTGCCTGGCCTTCGCCATCAATACCAGCGCCTACACCGCCGAGATCATCGCCGGCAGCCTCAAGGCCACGCCCCATGGCGAGATCGAGGCTGCCAAGGCGGTGGGCATGTCGCGCATGAAGATGTACCGGCGCATCCTGCTGCCTTCGGCCTTGCGCCGGGCGCTGCCGCAGTACAGCAACGAAGTGATCATGATGCTGCAGACCACCAGCCTGGCGTCGATCGTCACCCTGATCGACATCACCGGCGCGGCGCGCACCGTCAATGCCCAGTACTACCTGCCTTTCGAGGCCTACATCACGGCGGGCGTGTTCTACCTGTGCCTGACCTTCATCCTCGTGCGCCTGTTCAAGATGGCCGAACGCCGCTGGCTCGGCTACCTGGCGCCGCGCAAGCACTGAACGCTCTGTGAGAACCGACAGCATGTACAAACTCCAAGTCCAAGACCTGCACAAGCGCTATGGCAGCCACGAAGTGCTCAAGGGCGTGTCGCTCGCGGCCAAGGCAGGCGATGTGATCAGCATCATCGGCTCCAGCGGCTCGGGCAAATCGACCTTCCTGCGCTGCATCAACCTGCTCGAGCAGCCCCATGCCGGCAGGATCCTGCTCAACAACGAAGAGCTGAAGATGGTCGCCGGCAAGGATGGCGCGCTCAAGGCCGCCGACCCGAAGCAGTTGCAGCGCATGCGTTCGCGCCTGTCGATGGTGTTCCAGCACTTCAACCTGTGGTCGCACATGACCGCCCTGGAGAACGTCATCGAGGCGCCGGTGCATGTGCTGGGGGTGAACAAGAAGGAGGCGCTGGAGAAGGCCGAACACTACCTGGCCAAGGTCGGCGTGGCCCATCGCAAGGACGCCTTCCCGGGGCATATGTCCGGGGGTGAGCAGCAGCGGGTGGCGATCGCCCGGGCCCTGGCCATGGAACCGGAGGTGATGCTGTTCGACGAGCCGACCTCGGCGCTCGACCCCGAACTGGTGGGCGATGTGCTCAAGGTCATGCAGGCCCTGGCCCAGGAAGGCCGCACCATGGTGGTGGTGACCCATGAGATGGGCTTCGCCCGCGAGGTCTCCAACCAGTTGGTGTTCCTGCACAAAGGCCTGGTGGAGGAGAGCGGCAACCCGCGCGAGGTGCTGGTCAACCCGCAATCGGAGCGTCTCAAGCAGTTCCTCTCCGGCAGCCTGAAGTAAAAAGCTGCACCTTTGCACCAGGATAGGGCATGCTGCGCAGCGAGCGCAGCCTGACCCGGCGCCACAGACACGAACGACCCAGGTTTCGGACCACGACCCATGACCACCCAGCGAATCGGATTTCTCATCTGGCCCGGCACCAGGCCGCTGACCCTGGCGCTGGCCGAGGAAGTGTTGCGGGTTGCCCAGCACGTGCACCCGGATGTGGTCTACGAGTTGGCCTTCCTCCAAGCCGAGGCGGCCGAGGAGGGCGCCTGGCGCCTGCCGGGCGAGCCCTGGAATGGCCGCTTGGAGGGTTGCCAGAAGCTGTTCTTGCTGGCGGACGAGCCGCCGCTGGCCGTGGGAGCGGCCTTGTCGGCCGCGCTCAAGCAAGTGGCGCGCAGTGGTTGCATGATCGGCGGGCTGTCCGCCGGGGTCTATCCGTTGGCGGCCCTGGGTTTGCTCGATGGCTACCGGGCGGCGGTGCACTGGCGCTGGCAGGATGATTTCGCCGAGCGCTTCCCCAAGGTCATCGCCACCAGCCATCTGTTCGACTGGGACCGCGACCGCCTGACCGCCTGCGGCGGCATGGCCGTGACCGACCTGTTGCTGGCGGTGCTGGCCCGCGACCACGGTGCGGAGCTGGCGGGGGCGGTGTCGGAGGAGCTGGTGGTCGAGCGCATCCGCGAGGGCGGCGAGCGCCAGCGTATTCCGCTGCAGAACCGCCTTGGCTCCAGCCATCCCAAGCTGACCCAGGCCGTGCTGCTGATGGAGGCCAACATCGAGGAGCCGTTGACCACCGACGAGATCGCCCAACATGTGTGCGTCTCTCGGCGACAACTGGAGCGGATCTTCAAGCAGTACCTCAATCGCGTGCCCAGCCAGTACTACCTGGAGCTGCGCCTGAACAAGGCGCGGCAGATGCTGATGCAGACCAGCAAGTCGATCATCCAGATCGGGCTGTCCTGCGGTTTTTCGTCCGGGCCGCATTTCTCCAGTGCCTACCGCAACTTCTTCGGCGCCACGCCGCGGGAAGACCGCAACCAGCGGCGTAGCAGCAGCCCGTTCGAGTTGAGTTCGGCGCCGGCCGAGCGCAGCTGATAGTCCTTTGCACGGGGGGGGGCGAAGCGGCCCCAGGATTACAAATCCCCGTTTGTAACTGACCGGCATCGAGGCAAGCCGACAACACCGATGCCGCAGTGAACATCCGTTCTCCCAATTTACCTTCCCATCTCCCCGTCACCCCCGCCTCCCGCTACACTGCGCGATTGCGACAATGTTTGTCGCATTGCCGAAAGCCTCGGTAAAACAGGGTTTGGCGCTGTAACAAGTTGTCGCCTGGCAGCAAGGACAGGCGCCGATCAGTCCTTACAATCCCCCCATCGCTCGCCACTTCCAGGCCAGCGTTCCTCTTCAGGAGACTCAGATGTCCGTTGAGCAAGCCCCGGTGCAACGTGCCGATTTCGACCAGGTCATGGTCCCCAACTATTCCCCGGCGGCCTTCATCCCTGTGCGCGGCGCAGGCTCCCGAGTATGGGACCAGTCGGGTCGCGAGCTGATCGACTTCGCCGGCGGCATCGCGGTCAACGCCCTGGGGCACTGCCACCCGGCACTGGTCAAGGCCCTGACCGAGCAGGCCAACACGCTCTGGCACGTATCCAACGTCTTCACCAACGAGCCGGCCCTGCGCCTGGCCCACAAGCTGGTGGACGCGACCTTCGCCGAGCGCGCCTTCTTCTGCAACTCCGGCGCCGAGGCCAACGAGGCCGCGTTCAAGCTGGCCCGTCGCGTCGCCCACGACCGCTTCGGCCCGGAGAAACACGAGATCATCGCCACCGTGAACAGTTTCCACGGTCGCACCCTGTTCACCGTCAGCGTCGGTGGCCAGCCCAAGTATTCCGACGGCTTCGGCCCGAAGATCACCGGCATCAGCCATGTCCCGTACAACGACCTGGAAGCGCTCAAGGCGCAGATCTCCGACAAGACCTGCGCCGTGGTGATCGAGCCGATCCAGGGCGAGAGCGGCGTGGTCCCGGCCGACAAGGCCTACCTGGAAGGCGCGCGCAAGCTGTGTGACGAGCACAACGCCCTGCTGATCTTCGACGAGGTGCAGACGGGCGTCGGCCGCACCGGTTCGCTGTACGCCTACCAGCACTACGGCGTGACCCCGGATATCCTGACCAGCGCCAAGAGCCTGGGCGGCGGCTTCCCGATCGGGGCCATGCTGACCACTACCGACCTGGCCAAGCACCTGGCCGTCGGCACCCACGGCACCACCTATGGCGGCAACCCGCTGGCCTGTGCCGTGGCCTGCGCCGTGCTGGACGTGGTCAATACCCCCGAGACGCTCGCCGGTATCAAGGCCAAGCATGAGCGCTTCAAGGCCCGCCTGGAGAAGATCGGCCAGCAGTTCGGCCTGTTCACCCAGGTGCGTGGTGTGGGTCTGCTGATCGGCTGCGTGCTCAGCGACGCCTGGAAGGGCAAGGCCAAGGACGTGCTCAATGCCGCCGAGAAGCAAGGCGTGATGGTCCTGCAGGCCGGCCCGGACGTGGTGCGTTTCGCGCCGAGCCTGGTGGTCGAGGACGCCGATATCGACGAAGGCCTGGAGCGCTTCGAGCGCGCCGTAGCCACGCTGACCCAGGGCTGATACCGGCCTGCGGTCCTTTCGCCGGCCTGTGCCATCGGGCACGGGCCGGCGATACCTGAATTCCAGTGCGTGCGCCCGCAGGCGCACGCCGTTTTTCCGTGCCGACGCTGTTGGCCCGTTTTCCCGAAAGGAGTGACACCATGCTGGTGATGCGCCCCGCGCAAATGGCTGATCTGAACGAAGTGCAGCGCATGGCTGCAGACAGCCCCATTGGTGTCACCTCGCTGCCGGACGACGCCAGTCGCCTGGGTGACAAGATCGCCGCCTCGGAGACGTCCTTCGCCGCCGAGGTCAGCTTCAATGGCGAGGAGAGCTACTTCTTCGTGCTCGAAGACAGCGAGACCGGCAAGCTCGCCGGCTGCTCGGCCATCGTCGCCTCGGCCGGTTATTCCGAGCCGTTCTACAGCTTCCGCAACGAGACCTTCGTGCATGCCTCGCGGGAGCTGAAGATCCACAACAAGATCCATGTCCTGTCGCTGTGCCACGACCTGACCGGCAACAGCCTGCTGACCAGCTTCTACGTGCTGCCGGAACTGGTGAACAGTGCCTGGGCCGAGCTCAACTCCCGTGGCCGCCTGCTGTTCATGGCCTCGCATCCCGAGCGCTTCGCCGATTCGGTGGTCACCGAGATCGTCGGCTACAGTGACGAGCAAGGCGAGTCGCCGTTCTGGGATGCCATCGGTCGCAACTTCTTCGACTTGAACTACGCCGAGGCCGAGCGGCTGTGCGGGCTCAAGAGCCGTACCTTCCTCGCCGAACTGATGCCTCATTACCCGATCTACGTGCCGCTGCTGCCGGACGCGGCCCAGGAAGCCATGGGCCAGGTTCACCCGCGGGCGCAGATCACCTTCGACATCCTCATGCGCGAAGGCTTCGAGACCGAGCACTACATCGACATCTTCGACGGCGGCCCGACCCTGCATGCCCGGGTCTCGGGCATCCGCTCGATCGCCCAGAGCCGGGTGGTGCCGGTCAGGCTCGACGACAGCCAGGTCAAGGGCGGCCGTCCGTACCTGGTGTGCAACGGCCAACTGCAGGACTACCGCGCCGTGCTGCTGGAACTGGACTGGGTGCCGGGCAAGCCGCTCAGCCTGGGCCTGGAGGCCGCCGAGGCGCTGGGCGTCGGCGATGGCGGCAGCGTTCGCCTGGTGGCCGTCTGAGGCCCGGGCACGGATAGCCCAGGCCAGGACCCGCAACAGAGAGATTCGCGGCAGGCACAGGCCACCGCACAAGGAGATAGCATGATCGTTCGTCCCGTACGCAGCAGCGATTTACCCGCGCTGATCGAATTGGCACGCAGCACCGGCACGACCGGGCTGACCACCTTGCCGGCCAACGAGGAGCGCCTCGAACAGCGTGTCGGCTGGGCCGAGAAGAGCTTTCGCGGCGAAGCCGAGCGCGGCGATACCGACTACCTGTTCGTGCTGGAGAACGACGAAGGCCTGGTGGTCGGCATCTGCGCCATCGCCGGGGCGGTCGGCCTGCGCGAGCCCTGGTACAACTACCGGGTCGGCCTGACCGTCAGCGCCTCCCAGGAGCTGAAGATCTACCGCGAGATCCCCACCCTGTTCCTGGCCAACGACCTGACCGGCAACTCCGAGCTGTGCTCGTTGTTCCTGCGCAGCGACTATCGCACCGGCCTCAACGGCCGTCTGCTGTCCAAGGCGCGCCTGTCGTTCATCGCCGAGTTCCCCGAGCTGTTCGGCAACAAGATCATCGCCGAGATGCGCGGCATGTCCGACGAAAGCGGTCGCTCGCCGTTCTGGGAAAGCCTGGGCCGGCACTTCTTCAAGATGGAGTTCAGCCAGGCCGACTACCTCACCGGGGTGGGTAACAAGTCGTTCATCGCCGAGCTGATGCCCAAGTTCCCGCTGTACACCTGCTTCCTGTCGGAGGCCGCGCGCAACGTCATCGGCCGGGTGCACAGCGACACCGAGCCGGCCCTGGCCATGCTCAAGCGCGAAGGCTTCAGCTACCAGGGCTACGTCGACATCTTCGACGCCGGCCCCGCCATCGAGTGCGAGACCTCGAAGATCCGTGCCGTGCGCGACAGCCAGACCCTGGTGCTGGCCGTGGGCACGCCGGGCGACGATGCCACCCCTTACCTGATCCACAACCGCAAGCGCGAGGACTGCCGCATCACCGCCGCGCCCGCGCGCCTGGCGGCCGGCACCCTGGTGGTCGATCCGTTGACCGCCAAGCGCTTGCGCCTGGGCGCCGGTGACCATGTGCGCGCCGTGCCGCTGTCCGCCAGCCGGGAGGCCAACCCATGACCACGCATTACATCGCCGGCCATTGGCAGGCCGGGCAGGGCGCTGCCCTGCAATCGCTCAACCCCGTTACCCAGGCGGTGGTCTGGCAAGGGCAGGGTGCCGACCCGGCCCAGGTCGAGGCTGCCGTGCAGGCGGCCCGCCAGGCCTTCCCTGGTTGGGCGCAGTTGAGCCTGGATACGCGCATCGGCGTGCTCGAGGCGTTCGCCGACCAGCTCAAGGCCCATGCCGACGAGCTCGCCCGCTGCATCGGCGAGGAAACCGGCAAGCCGCTGTGGGAGTCGGCCACCGAAGTCACCAGCATGGTCAACAAGGTGGCCATCTCGGTGCAGAGCTACCGCGAACGCACCGGCGAGAAGAGCGGCCCACTGGGCGACGCCAGCGCCGTGCTGCGGCACAAGCCCCATGGCGTGGTGGCTGTGTTCGGCCCGTACAACTTCCCCGGCCACCTGCCCAATGGCCATATCGTCCCGGCCCTGCTGGCGGGCAACTGCGTGGTGTTCAAGCCCAGCGAGCTGACCCCCAAGGTCGCCGAGCTGACCGTCCGCTGCTGGATCGACGCCGGCCTGCCGGCAGGCGTGCTCAACCTGGTCCAGGGCGCGCGCGAGACTGGCATGGCCCTGGCGGCGAACCCGGGCATCGACGGGCTGTTCTTCACCGGCTCCAGCCGCACCGGCAACCTGCTGCACCAGCAGTTCGCCGGGCGACCGGACAAGATCCTGGCCCTGGAGATGGGCGGCAACAACCCGCTGCTGGTGGACGAGGTCAAGGACCTGGATGCGGCGGTCTACACCATCATCCAGTCGGCCTTCATCTCGGCGGGCCAGCGCTGCACCTGTGCCCGGCGCCTGCTGGTGCCGCAGGGCGCCTGGGGCGATTCGCTGGTCGAGCGCCTGGTCGAGGTGAGCCGTGGCATCAGCGTCGGTGCCTTCGACCAGCAACCGGCGCCGTTCATGGGCTCGGTGATCTCGTTGCAGGCGGCGCGCGCCTTGCTCGCGGCCCAGGCCGAACTGCTGGGCAAAGGGGCCGTGGCGCTGCTGGAAATGACCCAGCCACAGGCCGAGGCCGCCCTGCTGACCCCTGGCATCCTCGATGTGACCGGCGTGGCCGAGCGCCCGGACGAAGAGTTCTTCGGCCCGCTGCTGCAGGTGATCCGCTACGCCGATTTCGAGGCCGCGATCGACGAGGCCAACAACACCCAGTACGGCCTGGCCGCCGGCCTGCTGTCCGACTCCCGGGCGCGCTACCAGCATTTCTGGCTGCGCAGCCGCGCCGGTATCGTCAACTGGAACAAGCAGTTGACCGGCGCCGCCAGCAGCGCGCCGTTCGGTGGCGTCGGCGCCAGCGGCAACCACCGCGCCAGTGCCTACTACGCGGCCGACTACTGTGCCTACCCTGTGGCTTCGCTGGAGACCGCCAGCCTGGCCTTGCCGGCGACCCTGACGCCGGGCGTCACCCTATAACAACCGGTCTCGGAGCCTAGCCGATGAAATCCTATGAAGTGAATTTTGATGGCCTGGTGGGGCCGACCCACAACTACGGCGGCCTGTCCTACGGCAACGTGGCTTCGCAGAGCAACAGCCAGCAGGTTTCCAACCCGCGTGAGGCGGCGCGCCAGGGCCTGGCGAAGATGAAGGCGCTGGCTGACATGGGCTTCAAGCAGGGCGTGCTCGCCCCGCAGGAGCGACCGGACGTGGCCGCGCTGCGCCGCCTGGGCTTTTCGGGCAGCGATGCCGAGGTGATCCGTCGCGCCGCCCAGGAGGCCATGCCCCTGCTGGTGGCCAGTTGCTCGGCGTCGAGCATGTGGGTGGCCAACGCCGCCACGGTCAGCCCCAGTGCCGACACTGCCGATGGCCGCGTGCATTTCACCGCCGCCAACCTCAACTGCAAGTACCACCGCAGCATCGAGCACCCCACCACCAGCCGCGTGCTGGCGGCCATGTTCGCCGACGACAAGCATTTCGCCCACCATCCGGCGCTGCCGGCGGTGGCCCAGTTCGGCGACGAGGGGGCAGCCAACCATACCCGTTTCTGCCGGGCCTATGGCGAGCCGGGCGTGGAGTTCTTCGTCTATGGCCGCAGCGCCTTCGACAGCCGCTATCCCGCGCCGCAGAAGTATCCGGCGCGCCAGACCCTGGAAGCCTCCCAGGCCGTGGCCAGGCTGCATGGACTGGCCGAGGACGGTGTGGTCTACGCTCAACAGAACCCGGCGGTGATCGACCAGGGCGTGTTCCACAACGACGTGATCTCGGTGGGCAACGGCGAGGTGCTGTTCTACCACGAGGATGCCTTCCTCGAGACCGATACGGTGCTTGGCCAGCTGCAAGCTAAACTGGCCAGCAAGGGCGGCCGGTTCCAGGCGATTCGCGTGCCGCGCTCGGCGGTGACGGTGGAGGACGCGGTGCGTTCCTACCTGTTCAACAGCCAGCTGCTGTCTCGCGACGACGGCTCCATGCTGCTGGTGGTGCCGGAGGAGTGCCGCAACAACGAACGGGTCTGGGCCTACCTGGGACAGCTGACCCGCCAGGGCGGCGCGGTGAAGGAGGTCAAGGTGTTCGACCTCAAGCAGAGCATGCAGAACGGCGGTGGCCCGGCTTGCCTGCGTTTGCGCGTGGCCCTGAAGGAAACCGAACTGGCGGCGGTCAATCCAGGCGTTATCATGACCGCGCCGCTGTACGACACCCTGGTGCAGTGGGTCGACAAGCACTACCGCGATCGCCTGGGCGAAGCGGACCTGGCCGACCCGCAACTGCTGGACGAGTGCCGTACAGCCCTGGATGAGCTGACCCAGATACTCAAGCTGGGCCCGGTCTACCCATTCCAACGCCAACCTTGAAGAGAGAATTTGCAATGTCCGACGCCCTGCGCCTGATCCTCGAAGACGACGACGGTACCCAGCTGGAAACCTCCTGCACCCGCTTTGCCGTGGTCTGGCAAGGCAAGGAGGTGTGGATCCAGCAGGACGGCCGTGGCCAACTGCTGATCGGCGTCGACGTCGAGGAAGACGACACCGAGTACGCCAACCTGTTGCTGCGCCCCATGGCCACCAACCTGGTCAGCCTGCAACTGGAGATGGAACCGGCCGAGGTTGGCGACGACGACCACGTGCACGGCCCGGACTGCGGTCATAACCACTAAGGAAACGCCCTATGCTCGCCCTCGGCAAATTGCTTGACCTGACCCTGGCCGATCATGAACCGGCCGAGAAGACGCAAGTGACGGTCGAGGGTGTGCGCTTGCGCTGGCTGGGGGAGGGCGCCCTCGAGGTGCGTCCGCCGCAGGGCAAGGACAATGGCCTGGACCTGCTGCTGTCGGCGGGTATCCATGGCAACGAGACCGCGCCCATCGAGTTGCTCGACGCGCTGCTGCATGGCGTGGCCCGAGGCGACATCAAGCCGCGGGCGCGGGTGTTGTTCCTGTTCGGCAACCCTGAGGCGATTCGCAAGGGCGAGCGCTACGTCGAGCAAGACATCAACCGCCTGTTCAATGGCCGCCACGAGTTGTCCAGTGGCGCCGAGGCCCTGCGCGCGGCGGAGCTGGAGCAGTTCGCCCGGGTGTTCTTCAGCCAGCCGGAGCGCACGCGCCTGCACTACGACCTGCACACGGCGATCCGTGGTTCGAAGATCGAGCAGTTCGCGCTCTACCCGTACAAGGAAGGCCGCCAGCACTCCCGTCGTGAGCTGGCGCGCCTGCACGCGGCCGGCATGGAGGCGGTGCTGCTGCAGAACAAGGCATCGATCACCTTCAGTGCCTTCACCTACGAACAACTGGAGGCCGAGGCCTTCACCCTGGAACTGGGCAAGGCACGGCCGTTCGGCCACAACCAGCAGGTCAACCTCGACCGCCTGGAAACCCGCCTGGTACAGATCATCGAGGGCAACGAGCCGGAGACCGACGAGAGTCTCGATGGCCTGCAACTGTTCAGCGTCGCCCGCGAGATCATCAAGCACAGCGACAGCTTCCACCTGCACCTGCCGGCGGACATCGAGAACTTCTCCGAGCTCAGCAAGGGTTACCTGCTGGCCGAGGACCTGGCCGAGACCCGCTGGATCGTCGAGGAGGAGGGGGCGCGGATCATCTTCCCCAACCCCAGGGTCCGCAATGGGCTGCGGGCCGGGATCCTGATCGTGCCGGATTCTGGACAGCGGCTGGGCTGATCGGTAGGCGGCGCGTCAAGCTGGGGCGCGAAGCGGCCCCAAATGGCAGCACAGGCGCCGCTGTTTTTGGATCCCTTCGCTGATGAAAGTCCCTTGTTTCACCAGCTGTTCCATTTTCCGCCTACCTGGGTCGTAATTGGCTTGCCAGTGGCGAAAGGCAGGCTATAGCATCCCACTCATGATTTTGTTCGTGCCGACCTGAAAATCCGTCCAAACGGCGGTTTCCATCGCATAAACACACTGCACCGAGACTGCAGGACCGATATAATGCGGCCCTTTGCCGTCGTTTCGTCGATTCGACGTGTTTGCCTTAAAGGGCCGCCGTTTCCGTGGAAGAACCTATGAAAAGCGCAGAAATCCGTGAAGCCTTCCTTCGCTTCTTCGAGGAGCAGGGGCATACTCGAGTCGCCTCCAGCTCCCTGATCCCGGGCAATGACCCGACCTTGCTGTTTACCAACGCCGGCATGAACCAGTTCAAGGACTGCTTCCTCGGGCAGGAAAAGCGCGCCTACACCCGTGCGGTCAGCAGCCAGAAGTGCGTGCGCGCCGGCGGCAAGCACAACGACCTGGAAAACGTCGGCTACACGGCGCGTCACCACACGTTCTTCGAGATGCTGGGTAACTTCAGCTTCGGCGATTACTTCAAGCGCGACGCGATCACCTTCGCCTGGACCTTCCTGACCTCGGACAAGTGGCTGAACCTGCCCAAGGACAAGCTGTGGGTCACCGTCTACGAGAGCGACGACGAAGCCTACGACATCTGGACCAAGGAAATCGGCGTCCCGGCCGAGCGCATGGTGCGCATCGGCGACAACAAGGGCGCGCCCTACGCCTCCGACAACTTCTGGACCATGGGCGACACCGGCCCTTGTGGCCCGTGCACCGAGATCTTCTACGACCACGGCCCGGAAATCTGGGGCGGCCCACCCGGCTCGCCGGAAGAAGACGGTGACCGCTACATCGAGATCTGGAACAACGTCTTCATGCAGTTCAACCGCACCGCCGACGGCGTGCTGCATCCGCTGCCGGCACCGTCGGTGGATACCGGCATGGGCCTGGAGCGCATCAGTGCGGTCATGCAGCACGTGCACTCGAACTACGAGATCGACCTGTTCCGCAACCTGCTGGCGGCCGCGGCCAAGGCCATCGGCTGCAGCAACGACGGCCAGCCGTCGCTGAAAGTGGTCGCCGACCACATCCGCTCCTGCGGCTTCCTGATCGCCGACGGCGTGCTGCCGTCCAACGAGGGCCGTGGCTACGTGCTGCGCCGGATCATCCGCCGCGCCTGCCGTCACGGCAACAAGCTCGGGGCCAAGGGCAGCTTCTTCTACCAGATCGTCGCGGCCCTGGTGGCCGAGATGGGCGATGCCTTCCCCGAGCTCAAGGCCCAGCAGGCGCACATCGAGCGCGTGCTCAAGACCGAGGAAGAACAGTTCGCCAAGACCCTCGAGCAGGGCCTGCGCATCCTCGAGCAGGACCTGGCCCAGCTCCAGGGCGACGTGGTCCCGGGCGACGTGGTGTTCAAGCTGTACGACACCTACGGTTTCCCCATGGACCTGACCGCCGACATCGCCCGCGAGCGCGAGCTGACCATCGACGAAGCCGGTTTCGAGCGCGAAATGGAGGCCCAGCGCGAGCGTGCCCGTTCCGCCAGCGCCTTCGGCATGGACTACAACAGCCTGGTCAAGGTCGACGTGGCCACCGACTTCCTCGGCTACGAGACCACCGAAGGCCAGGGCAAGGTGGTTGCCCTGTACAAGGACGGCCAGGCCGTCGAGCGACTGGGTGAAGGCGAGCAGGGCGTCGTGGTCCTGGACCGTACCCCGTTCTACGCCGAGTCCGGCGGCCAGGTCGGTGACACCGGCTACCTGCAGGCCGGCGGCGTGCGCTTCGACGTGCGCGACACCACCAAGACCGGTGGCGCCTTCCTGCACCACGGCGTGGTCGCCAGTGGCGAACTGCGTGTCGGCGCCCAGGTCGAGGCGCGCGTCGATGCCGAAGTGCAGCACGCCACCTCGCTGAACCACTCCGCCACCCACCTGCTGCACGAAGCGCTGCGCCAGGTGCTGGGCGAGCATGTGCAGCAGAAAGGCTCGCTGGTCGACAGCCAGCGCCTGCGTTTCGACTTCAGCCACTTCGAGGCGGTCAAGCCAGAGCAGATCAAGGCGCTGGAAGAGATCGTCAACCGCGAAGTGCGCAGGAACACCGAGGTGCAGACCGAACTGACCGATATCGAAACCGCCAAGCGCAAGGGCGCCATGGCCCTGTTCGGCGAGAAGTACGGCGATACCGTGCGCGTGCTGAGCATGGGCGGCGACTTCTCGGTGGAGCTGTGCGGTGGCATACACGCCAAGCGCACCGGCGATATCAGCCTGTTCAAGATCATCAGCGAAGGTGGCGTGGCCTCGGGTGTGCGCCGTATCGAAGCGATCACCGGCGCCGCCGCGCTGGCCTACCTGAACACTGCCGAAGAGCAGGTCAAGGAAGCTGCGCAGCTGGTCAAGGGCAATCGTGACAACCTGATCGACAAGCTGTCGGCTGTGCTCGAGCGCAACCGTCAGCTGGAAAAGCAGCTCGAGCAGCTGCAGGCCAAGGCCGCCAGCGCCGCCGGGGACGATCTCTCCAACGCGGCCGTTGAGGTCAAGGGCGCCAAGGTTCTTGCCGCACGCCTGGATGGGCAGGACGGCAAGGCCCTGCTGGCCCTGGTCGATCAGCTGAAGAACAAGCTCGGCCACGCAGTGATCCTGCTGGGCAGCGAGTACGAGGGCAAGGTCGTGCTGGTGGCCGGCGTGACCAAGGACCTCTCCGGCCAACTCAAGGCCGGCGACCTGATGAAGCAGGCCGCAGCGAAGGTGGGTGGCAAGGGCGGTGGCCGTCCGGACATGGCCCAGGGTGGTGGCGTCGACGTCGCCGCGCTGGACGATGCCCTGGCCCTGGCCGTGCCGTTCGCCGAGCAGGGGCTTTGAGATGACCGGGGGCCACTGTCTAGTAGTGGCCCCCGGCGTGATGGATTGTTATTGGGTGCCCATCGTGGGCTGAGGCAGCTTTGAAATGGCGTTGATCGTACAGAAATTTGGCGGCACCTCTGTCGGTTCCATCGAGCGGATCGAGCAGGTTGCCGACAAGGTCAAGAAATTCCGCGAGCAAGGCACTGACCTGGTGGTTGTGCTGTCGGCCATGAGCGGAGAAACCAATCGCCTGATCGAGCTGGCCAAGCAGATCAGCGACCACCCGGTTCCCCGCGAACTGGACGTGATCGTCTCGACCGGCGAGCAAGTGACTATCGCCTTGCTGACCATGGCCTTGATCAAGCGCGGCGTGCCGGCGGTGTCCTACACCGGCAACCAGGTGCGAATCCTCACCGACAGCGCGCACAACAAGGCGCGCATCCTGCAGATCGACGACCAGAAGATCCGCGCCGACCTCAAGGCCGGCCGCGTGGTCGTGGTGGCAGGTTTCCAGGGTGTCGACGAGCACGGCAACATCACCACCCTCGGTCGTGGCGGCTCCGACACCACCGGCGTTGCCCTGGCGGCGGCGCTCAAGGCCGACGAGTGCCAGATCTACACCGATGTCGATGGCGTCTACACCACCGATCCGCGCGTGGTGCCCCAGGCCCAGCGCCTGGAGAAGATCACCTTCGAGGAGATGCTGGAGATGGCCAGCCTCGGCTCCAAGGTGCTGCAGATCCGTTCGGTCGAGTTCGCCGGCAAGTACAACGTTCCGCTGCGCGTGCTGCACAGCTTCAAGGAGGGTCCGGGTACCCTCATTACCATTGATGAAGAGGAATCCATGGAACAGCCGATCATTTCCGGTATCGCCTTCAACCGTGATGAAGCCAAGCTGACCATTCGCGGCGTGCCGGATACCCCGGGCGTTGCCTTCAAGATCCTCGGCCCGATCAGCGCCGCGAACATCGAAGTCGACATGATCGTGCAGAACGTCTCGCACGATAACACCACCGACTTCACCTTCACCGTGCACCGCAACGAGTACGAGAAGGCCCACAGCGTGCTCGAGAACACTGCCCGTGAAATCGGTGCGCGTGAAGTGATCGGCGATACCAACATCGCCAAGGTGTCCATCGTCGGCGTCGGCATGCGCTCCCACGCGGGTGTCGCCAGCCGCATGTTCGAGGCCCTGGCCAAGGAGAGCATCAACATCCAGATGATCTCCACCTCGGAGATCAAGGTGTCGGTGGTCATCGAGGAGAAGTACCTGGAGCTGGCCGTACGCGCGTTGCACACTGCGTTCGAACTCGACGCTCCCGCCCGACAGGGCGAGTAAGGCGCTGCCTGGAGGGGCGCGGCTTGCCGCGCCCTTTCGCGTTTCTGGCCGCAGCGCAGGCGCCTGTCCAGCCTTGCGCAGCGACCTTCCGGGCTTGAGCCGTCGTCCCCGGCCCTGGCCCTTGCTTACCACAGACTGTTGTCCCTGAATGAATTGCTTGAGGAGAAAGCTATGTTGATTCTGACTCGTCGGTGCGCCGAGAGCCTGATCATTGGTGACGGTGAAATCACCGTTACGGTCCTGGGTGTCAAAGGCAACCAGGTGCGTATCGGCGTGAGTGCCCCTAAGGAAGTGGCCGTGCACCGCGAGGAAATCTACCTGCGGATCAAGAAAGAGAAGGACGAAGAACCAACCCTTTAATTTTTCTCGGTTTTTTTTCAAAAAAGGGTTTGCAAACGGGGAAAGGTCTGGTTATTATACGCCCCGTGTTGCGGTGAGGTGGCCGAGTGGCCGAAGGCGCTCCCCTGCTAAGGGAGTATACCTCAAAAGGGTATCGGGGGTTCGAATCCCCCCTTCACCGCCATTTTTCGTGTAGGGCGCCGTAACTGGCCGAATCGCTTAAGTAGTTGAAAATAAACGAAAAAGTGCTTGGCAAATCAGTTTGGCGAACTATAATGCACGGCAAGACACGGACTCATAGCTCAGCTGGATAGAGTACTCGGCTACGAACCGAGCGGTCGGAGGTTCGAATCCTCCTGAGTCCGCCATACAATGAGGCAGTTTTGATCATCAAGGCAGCTTCATCCACCAGTGGTAACCTGGTCTAAAAATACCACCTACGGACTCATAGCTCAGCTGGATAGAGTACTCGGCTACGAACCGAGCGGTCGGAGGTTCGAATCCTCCTGAGTCCGCCATACAATGAGGCAGTTTTGATCATCAAGGCAGCTTCATCCACCAGTGGTAACCTGGTCTAAAAATACCACCTACGGACTCATAGCTCAGCTGGATAGAGTACTCGGCTACGAACCGAGCGGTCGGAGGTTCGAATCCTCCTGAGTCCGCCATACATCAAGAAGCCCGCTTATAGCGGGCTTTTTGTTTTTCTCTGTTTCACTGTTTTGTCAGTGATGCCCGGCTAGACTCCTGAATAGGGGCGGGCGGCCTGTATGTCACCCGTGCCTTGCACGACCGTGCAGCCTGCCGAGCTGCGCGATCTTCCATGGGCTCGAACTCGAATGTGCTTTTTAGTCTGGATCGGCCGTCGCACTGTTGGCTTCCAGCGTTGTCACAGCTTTATCGCGCAAACGATTGTTCTGGCCAAAAATTTAAGCGATCTGACAGCTGATGCAGTGTATGATTGCGCCCGTCAGCCCCGCCGGGGCTTGTGGAATACCACCATGGACTTACCCAGTAGTTACTCGATAACACGATTTACCAAGCTAGATCCGACCGATTGATTCTCCCGGCGTGCTCCGCTGCTGGGAGTGGAGTTCGCCTATGACCGAAGTCGAAGTAAAGAAAGCCCAAGAGAGCCTGCAGGATCGCCTTGCCCAGGTGATCGAGCTGCTGCAGCGCCAACGGGTGGTCGAGGACCTGACGCACCGTCAGGAAGGTCACCATCACGACCTGGTGGAAAATCTCGTCCACCGCCAGAACCTGGTCGAGCTGCAGCGCAAGCTCGACGACCTGCACCCCGCCGATATCGCCTACATCCTCGAGGCCCTGCCGCTCGACGACCGCCTGACGGTCTGGCAATTGGTCCGCTCCGAGCGCGACGGCGACATCCTGCTCGAAGTCTCCGACGCCGTACGCCAGACCCTGATCGCCGACATGGACGATCACGAGCTGCTCGCCGCTGCCAAGGAAATGGATGCCGACGAACTGGCCGACCTGGCGCCAGAGCTGCCGCGCGACGTTGTCCATGAGCTGATGGAAAGCCTCGATGCCCAGCAGCGCGAGCGTGTGCGCTCGGCCCTGAGCTACGACGAGGAGCAAGTCGGTGCGCTGATGGACTTCGAGATGGTGACCATCCGTGAGGATGTCAGCCTGGAAGTGGTGCTGCGCTACCTGCGCCGGCTCAAGGAGCTGCCCAGTCATACCGACAAAGTGTTCGTGGTCGACTACGACGGCCTGCTCAAGGGCGTGCTGCCGATCAAGCGTCTGTTGGTCAACGATCCGGAGAAAAAGGTCGCGGAGGTCATGGCCACCGACCCGGTGACCTTCCACCCCGAGGAGGATGCCTACGACGCAGCCCAGGCCTTCGAGCGCTATGACTTGATTTCCGCTCCGGTGGTGGACAAGGGCGATCGCCTTATCGGCCGCCTGACCATCGACGAGATGGTTGACCTGATCCGTGAGGAAAGCGAGAGCGAAGTGTTGAACATGGCCGGTCTGCGCGAAGAGGAAGATATCTTCGCCTCGGTCTGGCGCTCGCTGCGCAACCGCTGGGCCTGGTTGGCCATCAACCTGATCACGGCCTTCCTGGCCTCGCGGGTGATCGGCCTGTTCGAGGGCTCGATCGAGAAGCTGGTCGCGTTGGCCGCCCTGATGCCGATCGTGGCGGGTATCGGTGGCAACTCAGGCAACCAGACCATCACCATGATCGTTCGCGCAATGGCGTTGGACCAGGTCTCGCCAGGCAACACCAGCCGCCTGATGCGCAAGGAGCTGGCGGTTTCGCTGCTCAACGGCCTGATCTGGGGTGGGGTGATCGGTGCGGTGGCGTTCTGGCTCTACGGCAGTTGGTCGCTGGGGCTGGTGATGACCGCGGCAATGACCTTGAACCTGTTGCTGGCGGCGCTCATGGGTGTGCTGATTCCCATGACCCTGACACGCCTGGGACGCGACCCGGCGATGGGTTCGAGCGTTATGATCACCGCGGTCACCGATAGCGGCGGCTTCTTCATCTTCCTGGGGTTGGCGACGCTGTTTCTGCTTTGAGCATGCCGTAGGGCTGTCATCCTGGGGCTGCAGTGCAGCCCATCGCGGGCAAGCGGCCCTGAAGGGCGATCACTGAGCCACAACGAAAAAAGCCAGCTTACGCTGGCTTTTTTGCTGGGGTTGGCGTCGGTCAGGAAGCGTCTGCAGCCATTTCCACGTCATGGGCGATCAGGGCGACCAGGGCGTTCTGCTGGCGGTGGGTAAGTTGACGGAAGCGTTGCAGCAGCTCACGTTCGTGCAGGGTCAGCTCGGGGCTGTCCAGGCGCATGCTCAGCTCGTCGCCCAGCGCGCCTTCCTGGATGAGGCTCTGCTCCAGGCGCGCGATGATTTCGGAGTTCATGCTGCGGTGATGGTTGCGCGCTACCTCGGCAATGCGCTCACGCATTCCGTCTGGCAGGCGGACGACGAACTTGTCAGCGGTGCGGCTCGAATAGATAGCCTGTTTCATTGGGCGCATATTAAATTGACCGGTTTTTCAGGTTTCAAGGGGAAGCGGTTCTCAAATTGGCCGCACGATGGAAGTACGACCGTGGCGACGGCAAAATGTTCAACCGTGATGCAATTCGGGTGCTCATCTTGCCTTATGGTCGCCGTTTCCTTGGCGTCAATTCTGTGACAAATAGTGATCCGGATAAAGGCTTTTTGCCAGTACCAATTATCAGAAATGAGTACTGGTTTGAAAAGTTTTGCTTTTCCCGGTTTGTCGTCTCGTCAGGCCTTTGTCGTCAAAATCTGGTAAAAATCAGCAAAGGCCCGGTAAAAATCAAAAACGTGCAGGTTTTCAATTGAGCATAGTGGCAATGCAGCATGACGCAAGCGGCACGACCACCCCAGCAGGTCGCCTGGTATTTTTGCTTGGACCTTCCGGATCGGGAAAAGATTCCCTGATCGAGGCGGCTCGCGGGCAATTGATGGCCAATGGGGTGCGGATCGCCAAGCGGGTCATCACTCGCTCGGCAGAAGCCAGGGGCGAGGATGCCCATGGGGTCAGCCCCGAACGCTTCGAAGAAATGCGGGCGGCGGGGGCTTTTGCGATGCATTGGCAGGCCAATGGCCTGGCCTACGGCATTCCCGCGCAGATCGATGACTGGCTGGCAGCGGGTTGCCCTGTGCTGGTCAATGGCTCGCGCGGTTACCTGGCCGAGGCGCGCCGACGCTATCCCGGGCTGTTGGCGATCCGCCTTGAAGTGGCGCCGCAGGTCCTGCGCCAGCGCTTGCTCGCCAGGGGGCGGGAGAGCGCCCTGGAGATCGAACGACGCTTGGCGCGCAGCGCTCGCCTGCAGGCCGATGACGATCCTGCGACGCATGTTTTGGACAATTCCGCTTCGTTGGACACGACGGTCACTGTCTTGCTCGACCTGCTGGCCCGGGAAGGCGTGATCGACAGGGTGGTGCATGCCCCGGCGAGCTAGGGCAGAAAAGGATTACGTGCAAAAAGCCCGATTGAGACATGACAAACGGCGGATCGCTGGTTAACATGCTCGCCGTTCTTGCGCGCCAGGCTGGCCCGTGCAAGGCCGCACGACCGTCGCTCCCTTCTGCATGCCGTATAGCCAAGGGGGCCGAGCTATCCGTCCTCGTAGTTTAATGGATAGAACGGGGCCCTCCTAAGGCCTTGATGCAGGTTCGATTCCTGCCGGGGACGCCATCTTCCAGTAGCGATGCCGTTACGCTTTCCACTCAAACCCCGACAACCCTGAACGCCTTGTGCGCTTGACGAAGCCGCCCATCCCTGATTTATTGAAACCGGTTTCATCAACCCTACCAGCACAAGTGCAAACAAAAAGGTGACAGGGTGGACAAGATACTTTCGCCAGCTCGCGGGCGGGCCACCATCAGTGACGTAGCCAAGGCCGCCGGTGTTTCCAAGGCCACGGTGTCGCGTTATATCGGCGGTGATCGGCAACTGCTCGCCGACGCCACCGCGCAGCGCATCGAGGCGGTGATCGAGCAGCTCGACTACCGCCCCAGCCGCATGGCCAGCGCCCTCAAGCGTGGCCACACGCGGCTGGTCGGCATGCTCCTGGCGGATATCCGCAATCCTTATTCCGTCGCGGTGATGCACGGCGTCGAGACTGCCTGCCGCCAGCATGGCTATAGCCTGGTGGTGTGCAACACCGATTGCGACGACGAGCAGGAGCGCCTGCACCTGCAGGCCCTGCAGTCGTACAACGTCGATGGCCTGATCGTGAATACCCTCGGCCATCATGCCGGCGAGTTGTCCAGCCTTGCCCGTGAACTGCCCATGGTGCTGGTGGATCGCCAACTGGCGGAGTTGCAGGCCGACCTGGTGGGCCTGGACAACGCCGATGCGGTCGAGCAAGCCCTCGATCACCTGCAGCAGCGTGGTTACCGCGACATCCTGGCCATCAGCGAGCCCCTCGACGGTACCAGTTCACGGCAAGAGCGGGTGTCGGCTTTCCAGGCTTCCATCGCCCGGCGGCGTGGGCTACGAGGTCAGGTGATAGAAGTGGGTGGCAGCCTGCACGAGCGACTGGCGGGCTTTCTCGCCAGCGCCGGCCACGGACCGCAGGCCCTGTTCACCTGCAACGGCGTGGCCACGCTCGAAGTCATGCGCAACCTGCGCGAACGGGGGGAGCACCTGTTCCGTGACCTGGGCCTGGTAGCGCTCGACGAACTGGACTGGTACCCCTTGGTCGGGGGGGGCATCACCGCCTTGGCGCAACCCACCGAACGCATCGGCGCCGCAGCCTTCCAATGCCTGTTGGAGCGTCTGCAGGGCAGCCGCTTGCCCGCGCGGCGCATGGACCTGCGGGCCGAACTCATCGTGCGAAACTCCACCCCGATACGCGACTGAAGCCGGCGCGGCCCGCTGCCGCGCCGTCTCTTCGCCTGAAAATGAAACCGGTTTCATATCAACAAAAACAAGGACAAACGACCATGCACACGCACCCCGTTTCCATCAGCCTGTCGAGCTTCGGTGCCGATGCCGTGAAGCGTCAGGGCCAGCTCGCCTACCTGCCGCTCTTGGCTGCGTCCGGCGCCAGCCGTGTCGAGTGGCGCGAAGAACTGTTCGAGGCGTGGCCGGATGCCGTCATGCTGGCCACGGCCAGTGCCGAGCAGGGCCTGGAAAGCCTCTATTCGACGCCGCTGGAGCTCTGGCGCGAGGACGGCAGCCTGGAGCCGGAGGTGGCCGGGCGGTTGCGCCTGGCCTGCGCGATCGGGGCCGTGGCGTTGAAAGTCTCGTTGGGCCACTACCGCGACGATTGCGACCTCGAGGCCTTGCGCCCCCTGCTGGGGCACAGCGCGGCACTGTTCGTGGAGAACGACCAGACCGTCCAGGGTGGTCGCCTCGAGCCCCTGTTGCGCTTCTTCCAGCGCGCAGAAGAACAAGGCCTGGCACCCGGGATGACCTTCGACATCGGCAACTGGCACTGGCAGGACGAATCGCCCTTGCAGGCGGCGCAACTGTTGGGGCGCTGGGTGCGCTACGTACATTGCAAGGCCGTGGTGCGTCGTGACGACGGGCGCCTGGTGGCGGTGGAGCCGCAACCTGACGACCTTGCGCAGTGGTGCGAGCTGATGAGCCATTTCGCGCCCGGCGTGCCGCGCGCCATCGAATACCCTCTGGCTGGCGACGACCTGCCAGCCTTGACCCGGCGGCAGGTCGCGCACCTGGCCCAGTTGGGTTCGCAGGTGCGCCATGGCTGAACATGATGTGTTGTGCTTCGGCGAGACCATGGCCATGTTCGTCGCCGAACACTGCGGTGACCTGGCCCAGGTGCAAGGCTTCGGCAAGCGCATCGCCGGTGCCGACAGCAACGTGGCCATCGGCTTGGCACGTCTGGGCCTGCGGGTGAACTGGCTGAGCCGTGTCGGCGACGACTCCCTGGGGGCGTTCGTGCTGGCCAGCCTGCGCCGCGAAGGCCTGGGCTGCGACGCTGTCGAGGTCGACCCCGAGCATCCCACTGGCTTTCAGCTCAAGGCGCGCTGCGACGATGGCAGCGACCCGCAGGTGGAGTATTTCCGCCGTGGCTCGGCGGCCAGTCGCCTGTCGCCGGCAGCGCTGCGTCCTGAACTGTTGCAGGCGCGCCACCTGCACGCCACGGGCATCCCGCCGGCCTTGTCGGCGACCTGCCGCGAGCTGTCCCACCGGCTGCTGGATACCATGCGCGCCAACGGCCGCAGTATTTCCTTCGACCCCAACCTGCGGCCCTCGCTATGGCCGGACCGCCAGACCATGGTGCGCGAGATCAATGCCCTGGCGGTCAAGGCCCACTGGGTACTGCCGGGGCTGGAGGAGGGCCGCCTGCTCACCGGCCGGCAGACCCCGGAGGCCATCGCCGGCTTCTACCTGGAGCACGGCGTGCAATGCGTGGCCATCAAGCTGGGTGCCGAGGGCGCGTATTTTCGCGATGCCCGCGGTGGCGAAGGTGTGGTCGCCCCTCGACCGGTGGCCCAGGTGGTGGACACGGTCGGGGCGGGCGATGCTTTCGCCGTCGGCGTGATCAGCGCCTTGCTCGAGGGCCACGACCTGCGCCGCGCCGTGACGCGAGGCAACTGGTGCGGCAGCCGCGCGGTGCAGTCGCGCGGCGACATGGAAGGCCTGCCGCAGCGCCATGAACTGGACGATTACGAAGGCCGCTGTGGCGGCTGAACCCTGAACCACCGGCCCGGCCGGTACCTGTTGCAACAAAAACAAAAAGCTCAGGAGAAACATCATGCCGATCGAACGACTCGCGCCACGCCGTTGGTGGTACATCATGCCCATTGTCTTCATCACCTACAGCCTGGCCTACCTCGACCGTGCCAACTACGGCTTCGCCGCAGCCTCCGGCATGGCCGACGACCTGCACATCACCCCGGCGTTGTCCTCGTTGCTGGGGGCGCTGTTCTTCCTGGGGTATTTCTTCTTCCAGGTGCCTGGCGCGATCTATGCGCAAAAGCGCAGCGTGAAGAAACTGATCTTCGTCAGCCTGATCCTCTGGGGCGGCCTTGCGACCCTCACCGGCATGGTCCAGGACGTGTACCTGCTGATCGGCATCCGCTTCTTGCTCGGCGTGGTGGAGGCTGCCGTGATGCCAGCCATGCTCATCTACCTGTGCCACTGGTTCACCCGTGCCGAGCGTTCGCGGGCCAATACCTTCCTGATCCTCGGCAATCCCGTGACCATCCTCTGGATGTCGGTGGTCTCCGGCTATCTGGTCAAGCACTTCGACTGGCGCTGGATGTTCATCATCGAGGGCCTGCCGGCGGTGTTCTGGGCCTTCATCTGGTGGCGCCTGGTGGATGACCGCCCGGCCCAGGCCAAGTGGCTCAGCGAAGGCGAGAAGACAGCGCTGCAGGAGGCTCTGGACGCCGAGCAACAAGGTATCGCGCCGGTGAAGAACTACCGCGAGGCCTTCCGCTCGCCCAAGGTGATCGTGCTGTCGCTGCAGTACTTCTGCTGGAGCATCGGGGTCTACGGTTTCGTCCTCTGGCTGCCGTCGATCCTCAAGCACGCGGCCTCCGTGGACATCGTCACCGCCGGCTGGCTGTCGGCGGTGCCGTACCTGGTGGCGGTGCTGGCGATGCTCGGCGTGTCCTGGGCGTCCGACCGGATGCAGAAGCGCAAGCGCTTCGTCTGGCCACCGCTGCTGATCGCCGCCTTGGCCTTTTACGGCTCCTACAGCCTGGGCACCGAGCATTTCTGGTGGTCCTACGCGCTGCTGGTGATCGCCGGCGCCTGCATGTACGCCCCCTATGGCCCGTTCTTCGCCATCGTGCCCGAGGTGTTGCCGAGCAACGTCGCCGGCGGCGCCATGGCGCTGATCAACAGCATGGGCGCGCTGGGCTCGTTCTCCGGCTCCTGGCTGGTCGGCTACCTCAACGGCGTCACCGGTGGCCCCGGGGCTTCCTACCTGTTCATGTGCGGCTCGCTGCTGCTGGCCGTGGCCCTGACCGCCATCCTCAATCCGTCGCACCAGGCGCGTCGCTCCCGCCTGGCGCCCAGCCAATAGGTACCGATCATGAAAAAACGCATCGTCCTCTACAAACGCCTGTCCGATGAGCTCATGCAGCGTCTGCAGGCTCACGCCGAGGTGACCTTGGTCGAGGCCCCGTCTGCCGATGGCCTGGCCCGCCTGCGTGCGGCACTGCCTGGGGCCCATGGGCTGCTCGGCGCGAGCCTGCGCCTGGACAGCGCGCTGCTGGGCCTGGCGCCGCAGCTTGAAGTGGTCTCCAGTGTGTCGGTGGGGGTGGACAACTACGACATCGGCGAACTGGACCGCCGCGGCGTGCTGCTGACCAACACCCCCGACGTGCTCACCGAAACCACCGCCGACACCGGCTTCGCCCTGCTGCTGGCCTGCGCCCGGCGGGTGGTCGAGCTGGACGGCTGGATCCGCGATGGCCACTGGCGTGCTGGCATCGGCCCGGCGCAGTTCGGCTGCGACGTGCACGGCAAGACCCTCGGCATCGTCGGCATGGGGCGCATCGGCGAAGCCCTGGCGCGCCGGGCCCAGGCCGGCTTTGGTATGCAGGTGCTGTATCACACCCGGCGGCCGCGCCCCGAGGTGCAGGCGCGGCATGGGGCTCGTCACCGCAGCCTCGACGCCTTGCTGGCAGAGTCCGATTTCGTCTGCCTGTGCGTGCCCCTTGGCCCAGAGACGGAAAACCTCATCGGCGAGCGGGAACTGGCGCTGATGAAGCCCTCGGCGATCCTGGTGAACATCTCCCGTGGCCGGGTGCTGGACGAGCCGGCGCTGCTGCAGGCCCTGCGCGAGCGGCGCATCCGTGGCGCCGGCCTGGACGTCTTCGTTCGCGAGCCGTTGCCTGCGGACTCGCCGCTGCTGCAACTGGACAACCTGGTGGTGACCCCGCACATCGGCTCGGCCACCCAGGAAACCCGCGAAGCCATGGCCCGTTGCGCGGTGGACAACATGCTCGCCGCGCTGGCCGGCGAGCGGCCGGCGAACCTGGTGAACCCCCAGGCCTGGGAGCGCCGGGCAGGCTGACCAGACGGAGCCTGCACGGGCCCCAGCGTGGCTCGTTGCAGGCTTGCCGAGGCTACCCCCGAAAACAACAACAGCCCCGCACGAACGGAGCGTATGCCTTGTATGACCTGATTGACTTGTTAAAGGAGAGGCTCAAGCCATGCCTAACGACGAACCTGCCTTCGCGCAACCGGCGCGACGCGAGTTCCTGCGCAAATCACTGACCCTCATTCCGGTGGCGACCCTCGCCAGTACCGGCATGGGCGGGGTCGTGCTTGCCGAAACTGCCAAACCCGCATCCCCTGCGGCCCGAGAAAAAGCCCAGGTTCAGGCTCGCGCCTACCAGCCGACTTTCTTCAGCGCTGAAGAATGGGCGTTCATCGTCGCTGCCGTGTCGGTGCTGATTCCGGCCGATGCACTGGGCCCTGGTGCTGCGCAGGCCGGTGTGCCGGAGTTCATCGACCGCCAGCTCAATACCCGCTATGGCAGCGGTGGCCTGTGGTACATGCAGGGGCCGTTCCACCCGGATGCCCCGGCCGAACTGGGCTACCAGCTCAAGCTCAGCCCCCAGGAAATCTATCGCCTGGGTATCCAGGAGACCGATGCCTGGTGCAAGGCGCAGTGGCAAAAGCCCTTCGCCGAGATGCCCCTTGCGCAACAGGAGCAGGCCCTGGAAGCCCTGGACAGTGGCAAGGCGCAGTTCCAGTCGGTGCCCGCCGCGACCTTCTTCGCCATGCTCTGGCTCAACACCCGCGAAGGCTTCTTCAGCGACCCTCTGCACGGCGGCAACCAAGGCATGGCCGGCTGGAAACTGGTGGGGTTCCCCGGTGCCCGCGCCGATTTCATGGATTGGGTGGAGCGCGACGAGCGCTATCCCTTCCCGCCGGTATCCATCAGTGGCGAGCGAGGCTGAGCAATGGCCCAGGTGATGAAAAAAGTCGATGCGGTCATCGTCGGGTTCGGCTGGACCGGCGCCATCATGGCCAAGGAGCTGACCGAGGCTGGCCTGCAGGTGGTGGCCCTGGAGCGCGGGCCTGCCCGTGACACCTACCCGGACGGGGTCTATCCGCAGACCATGGACGAGCTGACCTACAACTCGCGCAAGAAGCTGTTCATGGACATCTCCCGCGAGACCGTGACCTTGCGCCACAGCCTGAACGATATCGCCGTACCCTATCGCCAGTTCGGCGCCTTCCTCCCCGGCACGGGGACCGGCGGGGCAGGGCTGCACTGGTCCGGCGTGCACTTTCGGGTCGACCCGATGGAGCTGCGCATGCGCAGCCATTACGAGGAACGCTACGGCAAGGCCTTCATCCCCGAAGGCATGACCATCCAGGACTTCGGCGTCAGCTATGAAGAACTGGAGCCGTACTTCGATTTCGCCGAGAAGGTCTTCGGTACCTCCGGCACCGCCTGGTCGATCAAGGGCCAGGTGGTCGGTCGCGACACAGGCGGCAACCCGTTCTCCCCGGACCGCTCCGATGACTTCCCGCTGCCGGCGCAGAAGAACACCGTTTCGGCCCAGTTGTTCGAAAAGGCCGCCCGCGAGGTCGGCTACCACCCCTACAACCTGCCCTCAGCCAACACCTCCGGCCCTTACACCAACCCCTACGGGGCCCAGATGGGGCCGTGCAACTTCTGTGGCTACTGCAGTGGCTATGCCTGCTACATGTATTCCAAGGCCTCGCCCAACGTGAATATCCTGCCGGCCCTGCGCCAGGCGGAGAACTTCGAGCTGCGCAACAACGCCCATGTGCTGCGGGTGAACCTCAACGTCGAGAAGAACCTGGCCACCGGCGTGACCTACGTCGATGCCCAGGGGCGCGAAGTGGAGCAGCCGGCGGACCTGGTGATCCTCGGCGCGTTCCAGTTCAACAACGTGCGCCTGATGCTGCTCTCGGGTATCGGCAAACCCTACGACCCGGTCCGCAACGAAGGGGTGGTGGGGCGCAACTTCGCCTTCCAGAACCTCTCCACGGTGACGGCATTCTTCGATAAGGACAGCCACCACACCAACCCCTTCATCGGTGCCGGCGGCAATGGCGTGGCGGTGGACGACTTCAATGCCGACAACTTCGACCACGGTCCTCACGGCTTCGTCGGCGGCTCGCCATTCTGGGTCAACCAGGCCGGCACCAAGCCTATCGCCGGTACCAAGACCCCGCCGGGTACGCCCAAGTGGGGCAGTGCCTGGAAGGCCGCGGTGGCCGACAGCTACAGGCACATGCTGTCGATGGACGCCCACGGTGCGCACCAGTCCTACCGCGACAACTACCTGGACCTGGACCCGGTGTACAAGGACGCCTACGGCTTGCCGCTGCTGCGCATGACCTTCGACTGGAAGGACAACGACGTGAAGATGAACCGCTTCATGGTCGAGAAGATGCGCAAGATCGCCGAGGCCATGGGGCCCAAGGCGCTCACCGCATCGATGAAGGACTTCGGCGAGCATTTCGATGCCACCACCTACCAGACCACCCACCTCAACGGCGGCGCGATCATGGGCACCGATCCCAAGACCAGCGCCATCAATCGCTACTTGCAGAGCTGGGACGTGCACAACGTGTTCGTACCGGGCGCCTCGGCCTTCCCCCAAGGGCTGGGCTACAACCCCACCGGGCTGGTGGCGGCGCTGACCTACTGGTCGGCACGGGCCATTCGCCAGGTGTACCTGAAGAACCCAGGTCCACTGGTGCAGGCATAGGAGGTCGAGCATGAAACGATTTCTGATCGCCGCCCTGAGCCTGGGCGTCAGTACCCTGTCGTACGCGGCAGACGCCGTCGACCCAGCGCTGGTGAAGCAGGGCGAGTACCTGGCTCGCGCCGGCGACTGCGTGGCCTGCCACACGGCCAAGGGCGGCAAGCCGTTCGCCGGTGGCCTGCCCATGGAGACGCCCATCGGTACGCTGTATTCGACCAACATCACCCCCCACCCGACCGGCATCGGCGACTACCGCTACGAGGACTTCGAGCGCGCCGTGCGCCAGGGCATCGGCAAGAACGGCAGTACCCTGTACCCGGCCATGCCGTATCCTTCCTACGCCCGGGTCAGCGACGACGACATGCGTGCCCTCTACGCCTACTTCATGCACGGCGTGCCGCCGGTGGAGCAGGCCAACCAGGACAGCGACATCCCCTGGCCGTTGAGCATGCGCTGGCCGCTGGCGTTCTGGCGCGGGTTGTTCGCCCCCGAGGTCAAGCCGTTCGAGGCCGCTGGCCGCGACCCGGTGCTGGCCCGTGGCGCATACCTGGTCGAGGGCCTGGGGCATTGTGGTGCCTGCCACACGCCCCGGGCGCTGACCATGCAGGAAAAAGCCCTGGACGCCTCTGAGGGCGATGCTTACCTGTCTGGCAGTGCTCCGCTGGAAGGCTGGATCGCCAAGAACCTGCGTGGAGACCACAAGGACGGCCTGGGCAGTTGGAGCGAGGCGCAGATCGTCGACTTCCTCAAGACTGGGCGCAACGAGCGCACCGCGGTGTTCGGCGGTATGAGCGACGTGGTCGAGCACAGCATGCAGTACATGAGCGATGCCGACCTCACCGCCATTGCCCGCTACCTGAAGTCGTTGCCGCCGGTGAACCCGAACGACACGCCGTTCCGGGAGGACCGCCAGGTCGCCGAAGCCTTGTGGAAGGGCGATGACGGCAAGACTGGCGCGGCGCTCTACGTGGACAACTGCGCCGCCTGCCACCGTACGGATGGCAAGGGGTACGCGCGGGTGTTCCCGGCCCTGGCCGGCAACCCGGTCTTGCAGGGCGAGGATGCCACCTCGCTGATCCATATCGTGCTCGAAGGCGGGACCCTGCCGGCTACGGCGACAGCGCCTTCTACCTTCACGATGCCGGGCTTCGCCTGGCGGATGACGGACCAGGAGGTGGCCGATGTGGTCAACTTCATCCGCGGCAGCTGGGGCAACCAGGGCGCGACCGTGACGGCGCGCCAGGTGGCCGGTTTGCGCAAAGGGCCACGGCCTGCGCTGACGGTCGACTCGCTGATCGGCGATACGACAGGGGTGAAGGAGCCCTGACCTGCCAGGGGGCTGCAAGGCAGCCCCCGCTCAAGCACCGCGAAACACCACGCCGATACGCTTGCACTCCCATCGTTCTGCTCATCGCCCTCCCGGCCCGTCACCAGGGGCAAGGCCTGTAGCTGTGTTCGCAAAGCCACGAAACAGGCCGTGCAGGCTATTCTGACAAGCCAGCAGCCCGGACTATGCTTGCCAGCGAGAGGAACGAGCTTGCCACCTGCGGCAAATACGACAACTGCCGGCAGCACCTTGAACAGGGTGCCGTTGCTGGACACGAGGGAGAGCGTCCATGAGCGAGGAGTCCAGGCCGGTACCCGCCGGCTTCAGCGAGCAGCAACTGCACACCTTGTTCGACCTGATCAGCGACGGCATCTGGGATTGGAACGCCAATACCGGTTATGTCTACCGCAACCCCGGCTGGTACGCCATGCTCGGCTATGAGAGCCATTCCATGGCCAACAACGTGCTCACCTGGGAGAGCGTGATCCACCCGGAGGACTATCCACGGGTGATGGCCCACTTCGAGGCGTACATCAACCAGCGCAACGAACGCTACCGTATCGAATACCGCTGCCGTTGCCAGGATGGCAGCTATATCTGGATCGAGGACAGCGGCCACATCATCGCTCGCAACGAGGATGGTTCGGTGGCGCGCATGCTCGGCGCCCACCGCAACATCGACGCGGGCAAGCGCCTGGTGATCGAGCTCCAGCAGAAGAACCAGTCCCTGGAGAGCCAGGTGGCCGAACGGACGCGCGAACTGTCCTGGGTGAACCAGCAGTTGCAACGGCAACTGGACGAGAACCGCGAACTGGCCGAGCGCGATGCGCTGACCCGGACGGCCAATCGCTATCGCCTGGAAAAGACCCTGCAGCAGGAATGCGAAAGGGCCCGGCGCTTCCGCCAGTCGCTGGCGTTGATCGTCATGGACGTGGACGACTTCAAGCCGATCAACGACCACTACGGCCATGCCCGTGGCGATGCGGCGCTGCTCGAGGTGGTGGAGCGCATCCGCCAGTGCCTGCGCGACCAGGACCTGCTGGCGCGCTGGGGTGGGGATGAGTTCGTCGTGGTGCTGCCGCAGACAGGTCTGGAGGAGGCGCTGCAGGTGGCGAGGGCGATTCGCCAGGCCATGGAGGCGGTCGAGCCGGTGGGGGATTACCGCCTGACCATGAGCTACGGGGTGGTGCAGTGGCGGGAGGACGAAGACCAGTACTGCCTGCTGGCCCGTGCCGACAAGGCCCTGTACCGGGCCAAGGCGGCTGGCAAGGATACCGTGGGTGAGTAGGGGAGCCGGGGTGGCCACCCGCACATGAAAAAAGACCCGCGGCGCCTGGGACGCAGCGGGTCAAGTCGGCTGTCGCCGCTTCAGTATCAGATGTGCAGGGCGTGGCCCAGGGCGCGCAAGGCCGCTTCCTGGACGGTCTCGCCGAGGGTGGGATGGGCATGGATGGTGCCGGCGACGTCTTCCAGGCGCGCACCCATCTCCAGGGACTGGGCGAAGGCGCAGGACAGCTCCGAGACACCCACCCCCACAGCCTGCCAGCCGAGGATCAAATGGTTGTCACGGCGCGCCACCACCCGCACGAAGCCACTCTTGGACTCCAGCGTCATGGCCCGCCCGTTGGCGGCGAAGGGGAACTGCGCGACGATGCAGTCCAGCCCCTCCTGGCCCGCCTGTTCCGGGCTCTTGCCGACCACCACCAGCTCCGGGTCGGTGAAGCACACCGCAGCGATCGCGGTGGGTTCGAAGCGCCGCGCCTTGCCGGCGATCAGCTCGGCGACCATCTCGCCCTGGGCCATGGCCCGGTGGGCCAGCATCGGTTCGCCGGTCAGGTCGCCGATGGCCCAGACATTGCGCATGCTGGTCTGGCAGCGCGCATCCACGGCCACGGCCGGGCCGTTCATCTTCAGGTCCAGGCACTCCAGGTTGAAGCCCTGGGTACGCGGCCGGCGGCCGACCGCCACCAGCACCTGGTCGGCCTCCAGGCGCAGTTGCCCGCCCTGGCCATCGCTGGCCAGCAGGCAACCCTCTTCGTAGCCTTCGACGCTGTGCCCCAGGTGCAGGGCGATGCCTAGCTTCTTCAGCGACTCGGCCACCGGTTGGGTGAGTTCGGCGTCATAGGTCGGCAGGATGCGCTCGCGCGCCTCCACCACGCTGACCTGGGCCCCCAGCTTGCGGTAGGCGATGCCCAGCTCCAGGCCGATGTAGCCGCCACCGACTACCACCAGGTGCCGGGGCAGGGCCTTCGGCGCCAGCGCCTCGGTCGAGGAGATCACCGGGCCGCCCAGGGGCAGCATGGGCAGCTCCACGCTATTGGAGCCTGTGGCCAGCAGCAGGTGCTCGCACTGGATGTGCTGGCCATCGACTTCCACGCGCTTGCCATCGATGATCTTCGCCCAACCATGGATCACCTTGACCCCATGCTTCTTCAGCAGGGCGGCGACGCCACTGGTCAGGCGGTCGACGATGCCGTCCTTCCATTCGACGCTGCGGCTGATGTCCAGGCGTGGCGAAGACACGCTGATGCCCAGGGCGGACTGCTCATTGTGCTGGCAGGCCTGGTGGAACTGCTCGGCGACATGGATCAATGCCTTGGACGGGATACAGCCGATCTTCAGGCAGGTGCCGCCCAGGGCCTGGCCTTCGACCAGCACGGTGGGGATGCCCAGTTGTCCGGCGCGGATGGCGGCCACGTAGCCGCCGGGGCCGCCGCCGATGATCAGCAGGGTGGTATTGAGGATCTGTTGCATGCTCACTCCACGAACAGGCAGGCGGGCTGTTCCAGCAGGCCGCGCACGGCCTGAATGAACAGGGCTGCATCCATGCCATCGACCACGCGGTGGTCGAAGGAACTGGACAGGTTCATCATCTTGCGCACGACGATCTGGCCGTCGATCACCATGGGCCGCTCGACGATGCGGTTGACGCCGACGATGGCCACTTCCGGGGTGTTGACCACCGGCGTGCTGGCGATACCGCCAAGGGCCCCGAGGCTGGTCAGGGTGATGGTCGAGCCGGACAGTTCCTCGCGGCTGGCCTTGTTGCTACGGGCGGCATGGGCCAGGCGGGCGATCTCGCTGGCATTGCTCCACAGGCTGCCCGCCTCGGCATGGCGCAGTACCGGCACCATCAGGCCGTTGTCGCCCTGGGTGGCGATCCCCACGTGCACCGCGCCATGGCGGGTGATGACCTGGGCCTCGTCGTCGTAGGTGGCGTTGATCTGCGGGAAGTCACGCAGTGCCACGACCATCGCACGCACCAGGAACGGCAGCAGGGTCAGCTTGCCACGGCTGTCGCCATGCTTCTGGTTGAGCTGCTGGCGCAGGGCCTCGAGGGCGGTGACGTCGATTTCCTCGACATAGCTGAAATGAGCGACACGGCGCTTGGCATCCTGCATGCGCTGGGCGATCTTGCGGCGCAGGCCGATCACCGGCACCTGTTCACTGTCGGTGCGCTTGGCGTAGCCGCCCGGCGCCTGGCCGGCGCTGGTCTGCGGCTTGCGCATGAAGGCATCGAGGTCTTCGTGCAGGATGCGCCCGGCGGGGCCGCTGCCATGCACGTAGCGCAGCTCGATACCGGCATCCAGCGCGCGCTTGCGCACGGCAGGGGAGGCCAGCGGTTTCTCGTGGGCCTGGCGTGGCACGATGGGCGCGGCGGGCGCGCTGGCGTGTGCGACGGGCGCCTGGGCCTCGACATGCGGCGCGGGCTCGGCCGGGGGCGGCGCGGCCTCGGCTGCCAGCGGTCTGGCCTGAGGCTCGTCGACATGGTTGCCGCTGCCTTCGACCTCGATGCGGATCAGCTCGCTGCCCACCGCCATGACTTCACCCGGCTGGCCGCCCAGGGACAGCACCTTGCCGCTGACTGGCGAGGGGATTTCCACGGTGGCCTTGTCGGTCATGACATCGGCCACCACCTGGTCCTCGGCGATCATGTCGCCGACCTTGACGAACCACTCCACCAACTCGACCTGCGCGATGCCTTCGCCAATGTCCGGCATCTTGATGACGTGCGTGCCCATTCAGACCTCCATGACCCGTTTCAATGCCACGCCTACCCGCGAAGGGCCGGGGAAGTAGGCCCATTCCTGTGCGTGGGGGTAGGGGGTGTCCCAGCCGGTGACGCGCTCGATCGGCGCCTCGAGGTGATGGAAGCAATGCTCCTGGACCAGCGCCACCAGTTCGGCGCCGAAGCCGCAGGTACGGGTGGCCTCGTGGACCACCACGCAGCGGCCGGTCTTCTTCACCGACTCGACGATGGTCTCCAGGTCCAGCGGCCAGAGGCTGCGCAGGTCGATGACCTCGGCGTCGACGCCGGTCTCCTCGGCAGCCGCCTGGGCCACGTAGACCGTGGTGCCGTAGGTCAGCACGGTGACGTCGTTGCCCGGGCGGGCGATCGCCGCCTTGTCCAGGGGCACGCTGTAGTAGCCATCCGGCACGGCGCTGTGCGGGTGCTTGGCCCAAGGCGTCACCGGGCGCTCGTGGTGGCCGTCGAAGGGGCCGTTGTACAGGCGCTTGGGCTCGAGGAAGATCACCGGGTCGTCGCATTCGATCGAGGCGATCAGCAGGCCCTTGGCGTCATAGGGGTTGGACGGCATCACCGTGCGCAGGCCGCAGACCTGGGTGAACATCGCCTCCGGGCTCTGGCTGTGGGTCTGGCCGCCGTAGATGCCGCCGCCGCAGGGCATGCGCAGGGTCAGCGGGGCGATGAACTCGCCGGCCGACCGGTAGCGCAGGCGCGCCAGCTCCGAGACGATCTGGTCGGAGGCCGGGTAGAAGTAGTCGGCGAACTGGATCTCCACCACCGGGCGCAGGCCGTAGGCGCCCATGCCCACGGCGGTCCCGACGATGCCGCTCTCGGAGATCGGCGCGTCGAACACCCGCGACTTGCCGTACTTGTTTTGCAAGCCTTCGGTGCAACGGAACACGCCGCCGAAGTAACCGACGTCCTGGCCGTAGATCACCACATTGTCGTCGCGCTCGAGCATGACATCCATGGCCGAGCGCAGGGCCTGGATCATGGTCATGGTGGTGGTGGACATGGCGGTTTCCAGATGGATGCTGTTGTTGTGGTCGTTCATCTCAGACCCCCAGTTCCTGGCGCTGGCGGCGCAGGTGTTCGGGCATCTCCTTGTACACGTCCTCGAACATCGAGGCGGCACTGGGGATATGGCCATTGCTCAGGGTGCCGTACTGCTCGGCTTCCTTCTGGGCCTTGAGGACCTCGGCCTCGAGCTCGGCGGTGACCGCCTGGTGTTCTTGCTCGGACCAGTGGCCGATGGCGATCAGGTGCTGTTTCAGGCGAGCGATCGGGTCACCCAGCGGGAAGTGGCTCCAGTCGTCGGCCGGGCGGTACTTGGACGGGTCGTCCGACGTCGAGTGCGGGCCGGCGCGGTAGGTGACCCATTCGATCAGGCTCGGGCCCAGGCCGCGGCGGGCGCGCTCGGCAGCCCAGCGCGAGGCGGCGTACACCGCGAGGAAGTCGTTGCCATCGACCCGCAGCGAGGCGATGCCGCAGCCGACACCACGGCCGGCGAAGGTGGTCGCTTCGCCACCGGCGATGGCCTGGAAGGTGGAGATGGCCCACTGGTTGTTGACCACGTTGAGAATCACCGGGGCGCGGTAGACGTGGGCGAAGGTCAGGGCGGTGTGGAAGTCGGACTCGGCGGTGGCGCCATCGCCGATCCAGGCCGAGGCGATCTTGGTATCGCCCTTGATCGCCGAGGCCATGGCCCAGCCGACCGCCTGGACGAACTGGGTCGCCAGGTTGCCGCTGATGGTGAAGAAGCCGGCTTCGCGCACCGAATACATGATCGGCAGCTGGCGGCCCTTGAGCGGATCGCGCTCGTTGGACAGCAACTGGCAGATCATCTCCACCAGCGACACGTCGCGGGCCATCAGGATGCTCTGCTGGCGGTAGGTGGGGAAGCACATGTCGGTGCGGTTCAGCGCCAGGGCCTGGGCGCTGCCGATGGCCTCCTCGCCCAGGCTCTGCATGTAGAAGGACATCTTCTTCTGGCGCTGGGCGACGACCATGCGGTTGTCGAAGATCCGCGTCTTGAGCATGGCACGCATGCCTTGGCGCAGGATTTGCGGGTCGATGCCTTCGGCCCATGGGCCCAGGGCATTGCCCTGCTCGTCGAGCACGCGGACCAGGCTGGAGGAGAGGTCTGCGGTGTCGGCGGGTTCGACATCGATGGGCGGTTTACGGACTTGCCCTGCGTCGTTCAGGCGCAGGTAGGAGAAATCGGTCTGGCAGCCTGGCCGGCCGGTAGGCTCGGGCACATGCAAACGCAGGGGGGCGTACTCGTTCATGCTTTTTACGCTCGCTCGGATGTTGTTTTTGTGAGCTTTGAAGCGGCCGCCGCTGGATACCGGCTTGTGACCGGTAGGTCAGCGTTAAATACAATCATAGGGGCATGGCAGGAGAATTTTTCTCTCAAGTTGATTGCCTTCGCCGCCAGGCGCAGATAAATATTCTGTACAAACACAAGAAACAGGTGAATTTGTCTCATGCGCAAACTGGATCGCACGGATATCGGCATTCTCAACAGCCTTCAGGAAAACGCCCGGATCACCAACGCCGAGCTGGCCCGTTCGGTGAACCTGTCGCCCACGCCCTGTTTCAACCGGGTCAAGGCCATGGAGGAGCTGGGGGTGATCCGCCAGCAGGTGACCCTGCTGTCGCCCGAGGTGCTGGGGCTGGACGTCAACGTGTTCATCCACGTGAGCCTGGAGAAGCAGGTGGAGCAGTCGCTGCATCGCTTCGAGGAAGAGATTGCCGAGCGGCCGGAGGTGATGGAGTGTTACCTGATGACCGGTGACCCGGACTACCTGTTGCGCGTGTTGCTGCCCAGCATCCAGGCGCTGGAGCGTTTTCTCGACTACCTGACGCGCCTGCCTGGGGTGGCCAACATCCGCTCCAGCTTTGCCCTCAAGCAGGTGCGTTACAAGACCGCCTTGCCGTTGCCGGCCAATGGCATGACCTTGCGCGAGTGAGCGGGGCAGTGTCAGCCCCTTCCCACAAGTTTCTCGCGAGATCAATCCCCCGCTGTTCATAAATTGCTACGGAAACCTTCCGGGCTGCTTGATATTTTCAACGCCCAGCGCCTATGGTTGTGCCTGTCGCCGTTCACGGCATACGAAAACAATAAGGACAGTGTCATGACGACCAATGACCAGCGCTCGTTCGCCGAGCGCTTGACGGGCATTGACGAGATCGAGTGCATAACCCCCGACCTCAATGGCATCCCTCGCGGCAAGGTAATGACCGCCGAGGGTTTCCTCGAGGGCCGGCGCCTGCAGATGGCGCGAGGGGTATTGCTGCAGTGCATCATGGGCGGCTACCCGCCGGCCAGGTTCTATGGCAGCGACGACGGCGACCTGGCCCTGGTGGCCGACCCTGCGCAGGTCCACCGCCTGCCCTGGAGCGACGAGCCGCGGGCGCTGGCCATCTGCGACGCGGTCGAGTTGGACGGCGCGCCATCGCGGCTGTCCAGCCGTGGTCAGCTCAAGGCGGTGATCGCCCGCTACGCGGCCAAGGGGCTGGCGCCGGTGGTCGCCACCGAGCTTGAGTTCTTCGTCTTCGCGCCCAACCCGGACCCCACCCAGCCCTTCCTGCCGCCGCAGGGCCTGGACGGCCGCCGCGAACTGGGGCACTCGGCCTTCAGCGTCAGCTCCAACAACGGCCTGCGCCCCTTCTTCAACGAGGTGTACCGGTGCATGGCGGCCCTTGGTTTGCCGCGCGATACCTTCATGCACGAGATGGGCGTCAGCCAGTTCGAGATCAACCTGCTGCACGGCGACCCGCTGTTGCTGGCCGACCAGACGTTCCTGTTCAAGCACCTGCTCAAGGAGGTGGCGCTCAAGCATGGCCTGACCGTGGTATGCATGGCCAAGCCGCTGGCCCACACGCCGGGCAGTTCGATGCACCTGCACCAGAGCCTGGTGCAGCTCGACACGGGGCGCAATGTGTTCAGCGACGCGCAGGGCCAGCCGACCGAGACGTTCCATCACTTCATCGGCGGCCTGCAGGCCTGCATGGCCGACTTCACCGCGCTGTTCGCGCCCAACGTCAACGCCTACCAGCGCCTGTGCCACCCGTACGCCTCGCCGAACAATGCCTGCTGGTCGCACGACAACCGTGCCGCGGGCTTGCGCATCCCGGCCAGTTCGGCGGCGGCGCGACGGGTCGAGAACCGCCTGCCAGGCGCCGACGCCAATCCTTACCTGGCCATTGCCGCCAGCCTTGCCGCCGGCCTGCACGGCATCGAACAGCGCTTGCAGCCGGAACCGGCCATCCAGGGCGAGTTCGCAGTGCCTGACCACCTCAGCCTGCCCTGCACCTTGCATGCGGCCCTGGAGCGCCTCAAGCGCAGCGCCCTGGCCCGGGAGCTGTTCGGCGAGGAGTTCATCGATGGCTACGTCGCCACCAAGTCCCTGGAGCTGACCGACTTCCTCGATGAGATCACGCCCTGGGAGCGACGCGTGCTGGCGGCACAGGCCTGATCGTGACACAACCGGCACTGGACGCGCGCCCGGCGATTTTTTTCCGCGCCGGGGGCCTGCACCACCCTGGATTTCCCCTTATGCTTGCCCTGCAGTGGCCATGCAGGCCACCCGTCTTCTCCACCTGACCAGGGAGCCCACCGGGACGCATGCGCCAGATCTGGAAGTCTTTTCGTTCGCTGTATTTCGCCGCCCTGATGATGCTGATCGGTTCGGGCCTGCTCAGTACCTACCTGGCCTTGCGCCTGGCTGCCGACAACGTGGACAGCCTCTGGGTCGGTGCCTTGATGGCGGCCAACTATTTCGGTCTGGCGGTGGGGGGCAAGATCGGCCACCGCCTGATTGGCCGGGTCGGGCATATCCGGGCCTACGCCACCTGTGCCGGCATCGTCGGCGCCGCCGTGCTGGGCCATGGCCTGACGAGCTGGCTGCCGGCCTGGGTGGGCCTGCGGATGGTCGTCGGCCTGGGGATGATGTGCCAGTACATGGTCATCGAGAGCTGGCTCAACGAGCAGGCCGATGCCAAGCAGCGTGGCGCGGTGTTCGGCGGCTACATGATCGCGTCCTACCTGGGGCTGGTGCTCGGGCAACTGATATTGGTGGTACACCCGCAGCTCGGCCCCGAGCTGTTGATGCTGGTCGCCATGTGCTTCGCCCTGTGCCTGGTGCCGGTGGCCATGACCCGGCGGATCCACCCGGCGCCGCTGCGCCCGGCGCCGATGGAACCGAAGTTTTTCATCAAGCGCGTGCCCCAGTCGCTTTCCACGGTGCTCGGCGCGGGCCTGATCGTCGGCTCGTTCTATGGCCTGGCGCCGCTGTACGCGGCCAACCAGGGGCTCTCCACCGAGCAGGTCGGCCTGTTCATGGGTAGCTGCATCTTCGCTGGTCTGGTGGTGCAGTGGCCGCTGGGCTGGCTGTCGGACCGCTACGACCGCGCGGTGCTGATCCGCAGCGTGGCAGTGGGCCTGGCGCTGGCCGCGTTGCCGCTGGCGGTGCTGCCCAGTGTGCCGCTGGAGCTGCTGTTCGCCGTGGGCTTCCTGATCTCGTTGCTGCAGTTCTGCCTTTATCCGCTGGCGGTGGCGTTTTCCAACGACCACGTCGAGGGCGAGCGGCGGGTTTCCCTGACGGCGATGCTGCTGGTCACCTATGGCGTGGGCGCCTGTATCGGCCCTCTGGCGGCGGGGGTGTTGATGAAGCTGCTGGGGGCGCAGATGCTCTATGCCTTTTTTCTGTTCTTCGCCCTGGTGCTGGTCTGGCGTATCCGGCCGAAGGCGGTCACCGGGTTGCACCAGGTGCAGGATGCGCCGCTGGGGCACGTGGCCATGCCGGCGGCGGGTTCGCCATTGTCGGCGGCGCTCGACCCGCGGGTCGATGAGCAGACGGTGCAGGAGGTGATGCAGGCGCCGGTGGCGGCGGAGGACACCGAGGAAGAGGAGGAGCCTGGGGAGGATATGGCGCAGACGGAGGTCAACAGGACGGTTTGAGGTGCCACAAGGCCCCACATGCTCCCTGCAAACCGTATCATTCGCGGTCGACTCGGACCTTGTGGGCTTGCCGGCGATGGGGCGTGAAGCGGCCTCAGCTACAGCACACCCAAACAAAAACGCCACCCGGGCAGGTTAATGCTGTTCACTTAAGCAATTGGGGCCGCTTTGCGGCCCTTCGCGGGCAAGCCCGCTCCCACAAGTACGCTGCAAACCTCAAGGAGTGCACGATCCTGTGGGAGCGGGCTTGCCCGCGAAGGGCTGCAAAGCAGCCCCAATCGATGTCACATCAGACTTAAGTGAACAGCATTAACCCGGGCAGGTGGCGTTTTGCTCAGCGTACAAGCCTCAATAATCGTCCTTGTCGAACCGCCGCGCTTCGCGCTGCAACTGGTACACGAAGCTCTCGACCTTACGCTGCATCTGCCCGTTGAGGTTGTGGAAGCGCACCCCGGCGAAGGTGGTGTTGAAACGCTCCTCGAAATGCAGGTGGCGCAGCTCCACCATGACCTGCGACATGCCCAGTGGGCCACTGGCGCCGAAGCGCTCATAGACCTGGCCCAACTGCAGGCGTTCGCCAACGTTACCGTCGAAACGCAACTTGCAGCCGGTGGCGGAGATGTCCAGCAGCTTGCCGCGCAGGGCGCCGTTGCCCTTGAGCTTGTCACCGTCGAGCACCACGTCGACCAATTGCGACAGCTTGAGCGCGGCCCGGAAGGCGTTGCGCCGCTGGTGGTAGGTCACCTCGGTGGGCAGGGGGCCACGGTAGCAGCGGTGGCCGTCGATTTCGCCGATGCGCAGCGGGGTGTCGCATTCCCAGGCGATGCGTACACCCTCATGGAAGCCTTCGACGCGGAACGGTTCGCCGTTCTCTATGTATTTCTCGCCATCACGCGGGATCATTTCGTCCAGCGCCAGGGTATTGCCGTCACGGTCCACCTGAACCACGTAGCTCTGGAAGCGTTGGCTACGTTCATGGAAGGTGATGATCAGCGGATCGTGGCTATCCAGCAGCTGGCGCAGGTTGGCTGCGATCTCCAAAGGAGTGGTGAGCACCTTTGGCGGCTGGGGAGCATCGGACTCATTGAACACGGGTTATCAATCTCCAGGCAAAAACGACACACGCAAGTAACGGCATTTTGCCAGTATGTTCCGTGCCTTGATAGAAATAATCACACTTGGCTGAGCGCCCGGGGCTTGGCCAGTGGCGAGGTGGCGCCACGGCTGTCGTAGAGCGACGGAGAATCGCCGCCCATGAGGATCCTGATCTGGTTGGCCGTGGCGTGCTGCTGCACCTGGATGATCCGCCCGTTGGTCTCGTTGACCTTCTGGCAGGCATCCATCAGTTGGCTGAGCACGTCGAGCTGCTGCAGCAACACCGCGCCGTTGGGCGATTGCGCGGCCAGTGCCTGCACGCCGGCACGATCGGCGCTCAGGCCGAGGCTGGTGAGCAGGTGGTTGCGCCGCTGCCCTTGCTGTTCGAGCAAGGCGATCAACGACTGCTTGCGTGCCAGGATGTGCTCCAGCATCGCCATGTCCCGGCCGTGCAGGGCGACCGCTTCGTTCTGGAGCAGTTCGAGCAGTTGCTGGGTTGGCGCGATGTCGTTTTCGATCAGTTGCAGCAGGGTGATGTCGTGCATGGCTGGCTCTTGGCGTGTGGCGTCCTTGAAGTCAGCGCGCCGGAAGGTCAGCGCTGGGCTTCGAATTCAAGCAGTTTGCTGGCGACCCGGCCGGCATCGACCTGGTAGCTGCCGTCTGCGATCGCCTGTTTCAACTGGGCCACGCGGGCACTGTTGACCTCGGGCTGGTCGCGCAGCTTGTCGCTGATCTTCTGCAACTGCTGGGCCTCTTGGCTGAGGTGTACCGCTTCTCCGCTGACGCTGGAGCGCTTGGGCGCTTCGCTGGTTTCGCCGGCTTTCTCGGCGTTGCCGGCCGCGGTGTTGCCGCGAACGCCGCCCGTGACGGACGGAGAGTTATTCAAACGACTGAAGTCGATGACCATGATCAGAAACCTCTGGGGATTTGGACGCTTGCCATGTTTTCGGCCAACCCGAAAGAAACTTTAGCCGCGAATGCATCGCTGCCCGTCGGCAAGCTCGCACGACCCGTTTTCTGACACAGTTTAGGAAAAGCGGTTCCGCGCCGCCAGCCTTATATCCCCGGCGGTCGGGGCTGCCTTGCAGCCCATCGCCCCCCAATGACAGTTGAAACCGCTACATGGCCACCTCGACCTGCCCCGGCCCGGTCACCCGTGCCTTCACCACGCGCTTGGAGTTCAGGTTGCGCACCCGGATCTGTTCGGACAGGCCGCCCTTGGCCAATGCTTCGCCCGGCATGCGCACGCTCAGGCTGCCGCTGCGGGCGACGATCACGACATGGTCGCCCTTGCGCACCACCTCGGCCTGCTCCAGATGCTGCGGCGTGAGCACCTGGTCGAGCACGGCCGGGCGCAGCAGCTTCATGCCCACGGCCTGCTCCAGGTCGCTGAGGAAACCCTGGTTGAGCGTACCCACGTCGCGCTCGCGCAGGGCCACGTCGTCCTCGCCGATGACGCTTTCGCGCTTGAGCGGACGGGTCATCACCACCACGTCGCGAAACAGCCGCACCTGAGCTGGCACGAACACCGTCCACGGCCCGCTGCCGTTGCAGCGCAGCCGCACCGTGACCCGACCCAGCGGCTGCGCCGGGCTCTCCAGCGAAGCGTCAAGTTGCTGGCTGCACAGCGGCATGCGCAGGCGCGGGTCGAGCGAGTTGACCTGGATCTCGTAGCGGCCTGGTGTCTGGCTGGTGGCCAAGTAGTCCTCCACGGCGAATTCAAGAAACCCTTGGGTGACGCCGATAAGTTGTTCAGGCAAGGTAAACGCATCCGCCAGCGTGCGGGCGCCGGGTGCCAGCAGGCACAGCGCGGCCAGCGAGCCGGTCAGCAGGTGCGTCAATCGTCGGGAAAATGTCGTTTTCGTGTACATGACGCTCAAAAAAGCAAAGCCCGTGCCGATCTGGTACATAGGCTGATACGTATGAAGGAGTCTGGCATGGCTGGTGTTATGGATTCGGTCAACCAGCGCACGCAACTGGTGGGGCAGAACCGCCTGGAGCTGTTGCTGTTCCGCCTCAATGGCGATCAGCTCTACGGCATCAATGTGTTCAAGGTCCGGGAGGTGCTGCAGTGCCCGGAGCTGACGCTGTTGCCCAAGTCCCACCCGGTGGTGCGCGGCGTGGCCAACATTCGCGGGGCGACCATCCCGATCCTCGACTTGTCGATGGCGACCGGCCTGCCGGCCCTGCAGGAGGAGGCGCGCAACAGCTTCGTGATCATCACCGAGTACAACACCAAGACCCAGGGCTTTCTGGTGCATTCGGTGGAGCGCATCGTCAACATGAACTGGGAGGAGATCCACCCGCCACCCAAGGGCACTGGCCGCGACCACTACCTGACCGCCGTCACCCGGGTGGATGACCGTATGGTGGAGATCATCGACGTGGAGAAAATCCTCGCCGAGGTCGCGCCTTCCTCCGAGGCGGTGTCGGCTGGGGTGATCGACGCCGAGGTGCAGGACAAGGCGGTGCTGCTGCGGGTGCTCACGGTCGATGACTCGTCCGTGGCGCGCAAGCAGGTCAGCCGCTGCCTGCAGACCGTCGGTGTCGAGGTGGTGGCGCTCAACGACGGGCGCCAGGCGCTGGACTACCTGCGCAAGCTGGTGGACGAGGGCAAGCGTCCGGAGGAAGAGTTCCTGATGATGATCTCCGACATCGAAATGCCCGAGATGGATGGTTATACCCTCACTGCGGAGATTCGCAGCGATCCGCGCATGCAAAACCTGCACATCCTCCTGCATACTTCCCTGTCGGGGGTATTCAACCAGGCCATGGTCAAGAAGGTCGGCGCCGATGACTTCCTGGCCAAGTTCAAGCCGGACGACCTGGCCCAGCGAGTGGTCGACCGGATCAAGGCGACGCATTGAAACGGCCGGGGCGTGCCCCGGCCTCAGCGATTGAAAAGAGGCGGTAGCCGTGTCTACGGGTAATTTGGATTTCGAACAGTTCCGGGTCTTCCTGGAGAAAGCCTGTGGCATCCTGCTGGGCGAGAATAAGCAGTACCTGGTCTCCAGCCGTCTCAACAAGCTGATGGAGCAGCAGGGCATCAAGACGCTCGGCGAGCTGGTGCAGCGCATCCAGACCCAGCCGCGCGGCGGCCTGCGCGAGCAGGTGGTCGATGCCATGACGACCAACGAGACCCTCTGGTTCCGCGATACCTACCCGTTCGAGGTGCTCAAGAGCAAGGTCATCCCGGAGTTCGTGCGCGGCAACCCGGGCCAGCGCCTGCGTATCTGGTCGGCGGCGTGTTCGTCGGGGCAAGAGCCGTACTCGCTGTCTATGGCCATCGACGAGTTCGAGCGCAGCAACCTCGGCCAACTGAAGATGGGCGCGCAGATCGTCGCCACCGACTTGTCCGGGGCCATGCTGAACAACTGCAAGACCGGCGAGTACGACAGCCTGGCTATCGCCCGCGGCCTGTCCCAGGAGCGCCTGCAGCGCTATTTCGACCCCAGGGGGCCTGGGCGCTGGGCGGTCAAGCCGGCGATCCGCAGCCGGGTCGAGTTCCGCTCCTTCAACCTGCTCGACAGCTATGCCAGCCTGGGCAAGTTCGACGTCGTGTTCTGCCGCAACGTGCTGATCTACTTCTCGGCCCAGGTCAAGAAGGACATCCTCATGCGTATTCACGGCACGCTCAAGCCGGGGGGCTACCTGTTCCTGGGGGCGTCCGAGGCGCTCAACGGGTTGCCGGACCATTACCAGATGGTCCAGTGCAGCCCGGGGATCATCTATCAGGCCAAGTAAAGGGCGGGGTCGCTGTGCAGCCCCGGCTTCATTTCATCCCCCATTGCCGCTTTGCTGACGCCAAGCGGTAAGGCATTGCCGCTTTTCTGGCATTGCCGCCCCCGGCAAACGGCCCGGAGTGCCGGATTCATTGGGTCGCGCATGTTGGCACAGACCTTGCTCAAGCTTGCTCACGATTCTTCCGGTCACCTTCGAAGGTTTCCCCGACATGAGCATCAGTTTCGACAAGGCGCTCGGCATCCATGAAAAGGCCCTGGGCTTTCGCGCCCAGCGCGCCGAAGTCCTGGCCAACAACATCGCCAACGCCGACACGCCCAACTACAAGGCGCGCGACATGGATTTCTCTTCGGTGCTCGCCGCCGAGGCCGAGAAGCAGCAGGGCGGCCGCATCGCCCTGGACCGTACCAACACCCGGCACATCGAGGCCCAAGGCCTGGCCATGGGCGACGATACCCTCAAGTACCGCACGCCGATGCAGCCTTCGATCGACCAGAACACCGTGGACGCGCAGATCGAGCAGTCGAACTACGCGGAAAACGCCATCGGCTTCCAGGCCAGCTTCACCCTGCTCAACAGTAAATTCAAAGGGCTGGTTTCGGCCCTGCGTGGAGAGTGACCATGTCCCTTGCCAGTGTCTTCAACATTGCCGGTAGCGGCATGAGCGCGCAGAACACGCGCCTGAACACCGTCGCCTCGAACATCGCCAACGCCGAGACCGTGTCCTCGAGCATCGACCAGACCTACCGCGCACGCCACCCGGTGTTCGCCACCACCTTCCAGCAAGCGCAGAACGGCGCTGGCCAGTCGCTGTTCCAGGACCAGGGCGAGGCCGGCCAGGGCGTGCAGGTGATGGGTATCGTCGAGGACCAGAGCAACCTCGAGGCACGCTACGAGCCCAATCACCCGGCGGCGAACAAGGACGGCTACGTCTACTACCCGAACGTCAACGTGGTCGAGGAGATGGCCGACATGATCTCCGCCAGCCGCGCGTTCCAGACCAACGCCGAGCTGATGAACACCGCCAAGACCATGATGCAGAAAGTGCTGACCCTGGGTCAGTGATAAGGAATCCCGACCATGGCAGTCGATAGCACAGGTGTGAACCTCAACGATGTTCTCTCGGCGTCGGGCGTGAGCACCGGCACCAAGAAGACCACGCCCGAGAACACCGACAAGAATGCGCTGGGCAAGGATGCGTTCCTGCAGTTGCTCGTGACCCAGATGCAGCACCAGAACCCGCTGGACCCGCAGGACAACGGCGAGTTCATCGCCCAGCTGGCGCAGTTCAGCAGCCTGGAAGGCATCACCACGCTCAACGACACGGTCAACTCGATCGCCGGTGCCCTGGGCTCGTCCCAGGCTCTGCAGGCGTCGTCGCTGGTCGGGCGTTCGGTGGTGGTGCAGAACGACAAGGCGGTGGTCGATACCGCCGAGAGCTTCAACGGCCAGATCGTCGTTCCGCAAGCGATCGGCGAAGCGAAGATCACCATCAAGGACAAGGACGGCAACGTGGTCAAGACCATCGAGCTGGGCGAGCAGAAGGCTGGCTACGCCGACTTCATCTGGGATGGCACCAACGAGAAGGGCGAAAAGGTTGATCCGGGCACCTACAGCTTCTCCGCCACCACCACCGTGGATGGCAAGGCGGTGGAGATGTACACGCTGCTGCCGGCCAAGGTCACCAGCGTCAGCATCAACCCGAGCGGCGAGATGATGCTCAACCTTGCAGGGCTCGGGAAGGTTCCCCTGTCCAGTGTGCAAACCATCGGTATCTAAGGCCGGTTTAACGCGGCACAAGGAGCGAATTCATGTCTTTCAATATCGGCCTTAGCGGTCTGTACGCAGCCAACAAGCAGTTGGACGTCACCGGCAACAACATCGCCAACGTCAACACCATTGGTTTCAAGTCGTCCCGTGCCGAGTTCGCCGATGTCTACGCCGGCGCCAACCGCCTGGGCGTGGGCAAGAACCAGGTCGGCAACGGTGTGCGCCTGGGGGCTGTCTCCCAGCAGTTCGGCCAGGGTGACATCAACAACACCGGCAACGTGCTGGACATGGGCATCCAGGGCCAGGGCTTCTTCGTCCTGTCCGACAACGGCTCGCTGGTCTACACCCGTGCCGGTGCCTTCCAGACCAGCAAGGACAACTACGTGGTCACCTCGGACGGCCTGCGCCTGCAGGGCTACGCCGCCGACTCGACCGGCAAGATCCAGAAGGGCGTGCTGACCGACCTGAAGATCGATACCTCGGCACTGGCACCCAAGGCCACCACCCTGATCGACCAGGGGATCAACCTGAACTCCTCGGCCACCGACATCCCGCTGGAAGTGGATGACGGCACCGGCACCATGATCCCGAACAAACCGTTCGACCCGGCTGACGAGACCACCTACACCAAGTCGTTCCCGACCAAGGTGTACGACAGCCAGGGCAACGAGCACACGATGGAGCAGTTCTATCGCAAGACCGGCACCAACGAGTGGACCATGTACACCCTGGTCGATGGGCGCAACCCCTTCGACCCTGCGAGCACCGCACCGCTGACCGGCACCATCAGCTTCAACAGCGACGGTTCGGTCAAGAGCATGACGGCTGACAGCACCGGCCTGCCGCCAGGCTCCTCCTTCACCGTGGCCAACAACACCTTCACCATGAGTGGCTGGATCCCGGCGGTACAGGATGCGTCCGGTAACTGGATCTCCAACGGTGCCGAGGGCAATGCCGACGGCATGCGTCTGTCGATGAACAGCACCACCTCGTACAACACCGAGACCGCACGCATGTCGCAGTCCCAGGACGGCTATGCCACTGGTATCTTGTCGAGCTTGTCGATCGACTCCACCGGTGTGCTGTTCGCCAGCTTCAGCAACCAGCAGTCCCGTGCCATCGGCCAGGTTGCCGTCGCCAGCTTCGCCAACGAACAGGGCTTGCAGCAGATCGGCGGTACCCGTTGGACGGAAACCTTCGCTTCGGGCATCCCGGGCATCGACGCGCCGAAGACCGGTACCCTGGGGAGCGTCGAGTCCAACTCGCTGGAGGCGTCCAACGTCAACCTGACCCAGGAACTGGTCGAGCTGATCAAGGCACAGAGCTACTACCAGGCCAACGCCAAGACCATTTCCACTGAAAGTACCGTCATGCAGACCATTATCCAGATGACCTGACGGTCGCTGGTTGGTCGAACCTGCACGAACCCCTTTCCCGAGAAGGGGTTCGTCGTTTTCGAGGGTGTCATGAAAAGACTGATCGTTGCGCTCGCCGCGCTGTTCTGCCTGCTTCAGGCCCAGGCTGCCATGGCGCCCTGGTGGCGCTGGGAAAGCCAGGCCGATGGTCGCCTGGTGTGCTCCCAGTGGTCGCCGGGGGAGGGCTGGAAGCGTTTTGCCGGGCCGTACAACAACGCCGGTTGCCGTGAGCGCTGATGCTGATGCTGTGTCTGGGGCTGCTTTGCATGGCGCAGGATTTGTGAGCGCCGCGGACCCTGTGGGAGCGGGCTTGCCCGCGAATAGGCCGGCACAGCCTGCGCAAAGGCAATACCCTGGTCTGCCGCCTCGTTGCCACCTGCGGCAATGAGGCGCCGGATATCCGGCGGCAGCCCTTGCCAAGCACTCGAAAAAAGCCCGTATCCACGGGCTTTTTCGCGTTTCAGTAAAGTTGGTTCGGAACTTGCTTTAGTGCCTGCACAGCAGCGGCGAGCGGCAACCGGTCGCCAGTGCAGCGGAGGATGACTGTGGACAAGATGCTTTACGTGGCCATGACCGGCGCCAGCCAGAACGCGCTGGCGCAGAAGGCCCACGCCAACAACCTGGCGAACATTTCCACCAACGGTTTCCAGCGTGACCTGGAGCAGGCGCGCTCGATGCCGGTGTTCGGCGACAGCTTTCCGGCGCGGGCCTTCGCCATGACCGAGCGTCCGGCCACCGACTTCAGCGCCGGCCCCATGGTCGAGACCGGGCGTGAGCTGGACGTGGCCGTCAGCGGCGACGGTTTCATCGCCGTGCAGGCACCGGACGGCAGCGAAGCCTACGTGCGCACCGGCAGCCTGAACATCGACGCCCTGGGCGTGCTGCGTGCCGGCAACGGCATGCCGGTGATCGGCAACGGCGGCCCCATCGCCATTCCGCCGGAGCAGAAGGTGGAGGTCGGCGAAGACGGCACCATCAGCATCCGCGCCATGGGCGAGGACCCGCGGGTGATGGCCGAGGTCGACCGGATCAAGCTGGTCAACCCCGACACCCGTGGCCTGGTCAAGGGCCCGGACGGGCTCATCCACACCAAGAGCGGCCAGCCGGCCGACGCCGATGTGAACGTCAAGGTGGTGTCGGGCTTCCTGGAGGGGAGCAATGTCAATGCCGTCGAGGAAATGACCTCGGTGCTGGCGCTGTCCCGCCAGTTCGAGCTGCACGTCAAGATGATGAACACGGCCAAGGAAGGCGACGAAGCCATGGCTCGGGTTTTGCAAATCGGCTAATCACATTTGAACGGGTGCCGTAAAACAGGCGCACGAGGAGAACACTGAATGCTTCCGGCTCTTTGGGTCGCTAAAACCGGCCTGTCCGCCCAGGACACCAACCTGACGGTCATTTCCAACAACCTGGCCAACGTCTCGACCACCGGCTTCAAGCGCGATCGCGCCGAGTTCCAGGACCTGTTGTACCAGGTCAAGCGCCAGCCGGGCGCGCAGTCCACCCAGGACAGCGAACTGCCGTCGGGCCTGCAGGTCGGTACCGGCGTGCGCATCGTCGGCACCCAGAAGAACTTCCAGACCGGCAGCCTGCAGACCACCGAGAACCCGCTGGACATGGCGGTCAACGGCCGTGGCTTCTTCCAGGTGCTGCAACCGGACGGCACCGTGTCGTACACCCGTGACGGCACCTTCCACCTGAACTCCGACGGCCAGATCGTCACCGCCAACGGTTTCGCCCTGGAGCCTGCGATCGTCGTGCCGCCGGATGCCCAGACCTTCACCGTCGGCCAGGACGGCACCGTGTCGATCACCACCGCCGGCAACCCGGCCGCGCAGATCATCGGCAACATCCAGACCGCCGACTTCATCAACCCGGCTGGCCTGCAGGCGATCGGCAACAACCTGTTCCTCGAGACCGCCGCCAGCGGCGCCCCGCAGATCGGCACCCCGGGCCTGAACGGCTTCGGCACCACCCAGCAGCAGACCCTGGAGAACTCCAACGTCAGCACCGTGGAAGAGCTGGTGAACATGATCACCACCCAGCGCGCCTACGAGATGAACTCCAAGGTCATCTCCACCGCCGACCAGATGCTCTCGTTCGTCACCCAGCAGCTGTAAGCCCTAAGCCTGTTACACCCGTGAGGTAAGCGTCATGAATCGTCTGTTGTCCGTCTTCGCCCTGGGGGGCGCGGTGTTGCTGGCCGGTTGCGTCGCACCGACGCCCAAGCCCAACGACCCGTACTATGCGCCGGTCCTGCCGCGTACCCCGTTGCCGGCGGCGGCCAACAACGGTTCGATCTACCAGGCCGGTTTCGAGCAGAACCTGTACTCCGATCGCAAGGCGTTCCGGGTGGGTGACATCATCACCATCACCCTCAACGAGCGCACCTCGGCGAGCAAGAACGCCGGCTCGCAGATCCAGAAGGACAGCAACGCCAACATCGGCCTGACCTCGCTGTTCGGCGCCACGCCGAACACCAACAACCCGTTCGGCGGTGGCGACCTGTCGCTCAACGCCGGCTACAGTGGCGAGCGCGCCACCAAGGGCGACAGCAAGGCCACCCAGGGCAACACCCTGACCGGCTCGATCACCGTCACCGTGGCCGAGGTGCTGCCCAACGGCATCATCGCCGTGCGCGGGGAAAAATGGATGACCCTGAACACCGGCGAGGAGCTGGTGCGCATCGCCGGGCTGGTCCGTGCCGACGACATCGCCACTGACAACACCGTGCCCTCGACCCGCGTGGCCGATGCGCGCATCACCTACTCGGGCACCGGCTCGTTCGCCGATGCCAGCCAGCCCGGTTGGCTGGACCGCTTCTTCCTCAGCCCGCTTTGGCCTTTCTGAGTCCGGATGACCATGTTCAACGTAAGGCAGCTGATTGCCGCAACCCTTCTCTTGTCCTGTGCGTTCGGCGCCCACGCCGAGCGCCTGAAGGACATCGCCAGCATTTCTGGCGTGCGCACCAACCAGCTGATCGGCTATGGCCTGGTGGTGGGGTTGAACGGCACGGGTGACCAGACCACCCAGACCCCCTTCACCCTGCAGACCTTCAACAACATGCTCTCGCAGTTCGGCATCAAGGTGCCGGCCGGCTCCGGCAACGTGCAGCTGAAGAACGTCGCCGCGGTGTCGGTGCACGCCGACCTGCCGGCCTTCGCCAAGCCGGGCCAGGTGGTGGACATCACCGTGTCGTCGATCGGCAACTCCAAGAGCCTGCGCGGCGGCAGCCTGCTGATGACCCCGCTCAAGGGGATCGACGGCAACGTCTACGCCATCGCCCAGGGCAACCTGGTGGTCGGCGGCTTCGACGCCGAGGGGCGCGACGGCTCGCGGATCACGGTCAATGTCCCGTCGGCCGGGCGCATCCCTGGCGGAGCGACGGTCGAGCGCGCGGTGCCGAGCGGCTTCAACCAGGGCAACAGCCTGACCCTGAACCTCAACCGCCCGGACTTCACCACCGCCAAGCGCATCGTCGACAAGGTCAACGAGCTGCTCGGCCCGGGCGTGGCCCAGGCCGTGGACGGCGGCTCGGTGCGGGTCACCGCACCCATGGACCCGAGCCAGCGGGTGGACTACCTGTCGATCCTCGAGAACCTGGAGATCGACCCAGGCCAGGCCGTGGCCAAGGTCATCATCAACTCGCGTACCGGCACCATCGTCATCGGCCAGAACGTCAAGGTCTCGCCGGCGGCGGTGACCCACGGCAGCCTGACCGTGACCATCACCGAAGACCCGATCGTCAGCCAGCCGGGGCCGTTCTCCAATGGCCAGACCGCCGTGGTGCCGCGTTCGCGGGTCAATGCCGAGCAGGAAGCCAAGCCGATGTTCAAGTTCGGCCCGGGCACCACGCTGGATGAGATCGTCCGCGCGGTGAACCAGGTGGGCGCGGCGCCCAGCGACCTGATGGCGATCCTCGAAGCCCTGAAGCAGGCCGGCGCCTTGCAGGCCGACCTGATCGTGATCTGAGGACGCCACGCATGAACCCCAAGAGCCTGGTTTCCAGCCCCGTCGACAGCGGCGCCTACACCGACCTCAACCGCCTGAGCTCGCTCAAGCATGGCGATCGCGACAGCGACGCCAACATACGCAAGGTGGCCCAGGAGTTCGAGTCGCTGTTCATCAGCGAGATGCTCAAGGCCTCGCGCAAGGCCAGCGACGTGCTGGCCGCCGACAACCCGATGAACACCGAGACGGTCAAGCAGTACCGCGACATGTACGACCAGCAACTGGCCGTGAGCATGTCCCGCGAGGGCGGCGGCATCGGCCTGCAGGACGTGCTGGTGCGCCAGCTCTCGAAGAACAAGAGCGCATCGGTCAACACCAGCCCGTTCCCGCGTATCGAGGGCCATGCCCCGGCGTTGTGGGGCAGCAAGGTGGCCGAGCCGGTGCATGCCATTGAGTCGACCGCCACCCGCAACGACGTCGCCGCGCTCAACTCCCGGCGCCTGGCGTTGCCGGGCAAGCTCACCGATCGCCTGCTGGCCGGGATCGTGCCGTCGGCGAGCGCCCCTACCGCCGCCGTGCCGGCCCGTGAAGGCCAGCCGGCCTCGGGCGTCGCCCAGGCTTTCGCCGCACCCGATAGCGGCCTGCGCATCCTCGGCCGCGCCGTGGCCCAACCGCCGCTGGCACCGAGGAAAGCCTTCGCCGACAGCGATGCGTTCGTCGCCACCATGCTGCCGATGGCCGAGCAGGCCGCCAAGCGCATCGGTATCGACCCACGCTACCTGGTGGCCCAGGCCGCCCTGGAAACCGGCTGGGGCAAGTCGGTCATGCGCAATGCCGACGGCACCAGCAGCCACAACCTGTTCGGTATCAAGGCCAGCGGCAACTGGCAGGGCGGGCAGGCGAGGGCGATCACCAGCGAGTTCCGTGGCGGGCAGTTCGTCAAGGAGACGGCGGCGTTCCGTTCGTACGATTCCTACCAGGACAGCTTCCACGACCTGGTGAGCCTGCTGCAGAACAATTCGCGCTATCAAGATGCGCTGAAGGCCGCCGATAAACCGGAACAGTTCGTGCGGGAACTGCAGAAGGCCGGGTACGCCACCGACCCGAACTACGCCAGCAAGATCTCGCAGATCGCAAGACAGATGAAGTCGTACGAGAGCTACGCGATGCTCGGTACCACCACGAAACTTTAAGGGCAGGAAACCATGGCGAGTTTGATCAATATTGGCATGTCGGGGCTTGGCGCCGCGCAGTCGGGGATGTACACCCTGGGTAACAACATCGCCAACGCCGATGTGGACAGTTACTCTCGCCAGCAGAACATCCAGAAGACCAAGGGCTCGCAGCAGTACGGGCAGGTGTTCATCGGCAGCGGCACGACCCTGGCCGACGTGCGCCGGGTGTACAACGCCTTCCTGGAAAACCAGCTGCGCACCACTACGTCGCTGTCCAGCGACGCCGCGTCCTACCTGAACCAGATCTCGCCGCTGGATACCGCCTTGTCGAGCAGCGACACCGGCATCACCGCCGCGCTGCAGAGCTTCTTCAGTGCCATGCAGGATGCGTCGGCCAAGCCCACCGAGGACGCCTCGCGCCAGCTTTTGCTGACCAGCGCCCAGACCCTGGCCAAGCGTTTCAATACCTTGTCGGCGCAGCTCAACCAGCAGAACAGCAACATCAACGCCAACATGGCCTCGATCGCTGACCAGGTGAACAAGCTCACCGCGACGATCGCCCAGTACAACGAGCAGATCGCGCGGATCTCGGCGGTGCAGGGCAGCCCCAACGACCTGCTCGACCAGCGTGACGGTGCCGTGCGCGAGCTGACCGCGCTGATCGGCGCCGACGTGGTGGAGCGCGACGGCAACTATGACATCTACCTGAAGAACGGCCAGGCCCTGGTGCTGGGCAAGACCACCCAGACCCTGGGTGTGGAGCCGAACGCGACCGACCCGACCCGCATGAGCCTGGTGCTCAACCGCGGCACCACCAAGATGGACATCACCAACAGCGTCACCGGCGGCGAACTCGGTGGCCTGATTCGCTACCGCAAGGAAACCCTGGACCCGGCGCTCAACGAGCTGGGCCGCGTGGCGCTGGTGGTGGCCGATGCGATCAACAGTCAGTTGGCCCAAGGCATCGACAAGAATGGCGAGTTCGGCGCCATCCTGTTCGGCGACATCAACAGCGCCAAGGCCATCAGCGAGCGCAGCGTGCCCAAGCTGGGCAACAGCGCAGGTTCCGGCAACCTCGACGTGACCATCAAGGACACCGGCAAGCTGACCACCAACGACTACCAGGTGACTTTCACCAGCGCCACCGAGTACACCGTGCGCCGGCTGCCCGACAACACCGAAATGGGTAGCTTCGACCTCAACGACGACCCACCCCCGGTGATCGACGGCTTCACCCTGTCGCTCAATGGCGGTGGCTTGAGCGCCGGTGACAGCTTCAAGATCACCCCAACCCGCAATGCCGCGGCCAACATCGAGTCGGTGCTCACCGATCCCAAGCGACTGGCGCTGGCCTCGCCGCTGACGGGTACCAGCGGTTCGGGCAACCAGGGTACCGGGCTGATTACCCAGCCGAACCTGACTTCCGAGCTGGATATCTACGATGCCCTGCAGCGTGCCGACCTGCAGACGGGCCTCAAGTACTCCACGCCGGTCAAGCTGGTGTTCGGCGACGACAGCAGCTCGCCCCAGGCCTACACCGTGTACGACGCCAAGGGCAATGCCATCGGCAGCGGCACCATCGTTCCCGGCCAGGAAAACAAGCTGCAGATCTCGGTACCGATGGTCGACGGTAGCGGCAACCCGATCCTTGACGGTAGCGGCACGCAGAAGGCTTTCACCTTCGAGATGAACGTCTCCGGTGCGCCGAAGAACGGCGACAACTTCACCGTGTCGCTGACCGGCGCAGGCTCGGCCGACAACCGCAACGCCCAGTCGGTGATTGACCTGCAGACCAAGTCCACCGTCGACGTAGGGGCCGACGGCAAAGGCATCAGCTTCACCGACGCCTACGCCAAGCTGGTTTCCAATGTCGGTGGCAAGACCGGCCAGGCGCAGATGGACAGCAGCGCCACCGAGGCACTGCACAGCTCGGCGCTCGACAGCCGCAACTCGGTGTCGGGCGTATCGATCGACGAAGAGGTCGGCAACCTGGTCAAGTTCCAGCAGTACTACACCGCGTCGTCGCAGATCATCAAGGCGGCCCAGGAAACCTTCGCCACCTTGATCAACAGTCTTTAAGGAGCCGTAGACCGTGCGCATCTCCACTTCGCAGTTCTACAACACCAGCAGCGCCAACTACCAGCGCACCTTCTCCAACGTCAACAAGACGACCCAGGAGGCCAGCGACTTCCTGCGCATCCGCACCGCCGCCGACGACCCGGTGGGCGCCGCGCGCCTGCTGCAGCTCGAGCAGCAGCAGGACATGCTCAAGCAGTACAGCGGCAACATCGTCAACGTGCGCAACGCGCTGGGGACTGCCGAGAGTACGCTCAATGCCATCGGCACCCTTCTGCAGCGCGTCAACGAACTGGCGCTCAGCTCGGGTAACGGCGCCTTTACCGATTCCGACCGCAAAGCCAATGCCGACGAACTGGCTTCCCTGGAGGACCAACTGTTCACCTTGATGAACAGCAAGGATGAGAACGGCAAGTACCTGTTCTCTGGCTCCAAGGGCGACACTCCCCCTTACGTGCGCAACGCCGACGGCACCTACACCTACCAGGGCGACCAGAGCAGCCTGATGCTGCAGGTCGGCGACATGCTCAGCCTGGCCGCCAACGAGACCGGCTACAGCGCCTTCGAGCAGGCCCTGAACACCAGCCGCAGCGAGACACGCTTGACTGCTCCGGCTACCGATGACGGCCGTGTCAGCCTGTCCAATGGTCAGGTTTCCGGCAGCGCGACCTACAACGATCGCTTCCGCAGCGGCGAGCCGTACAGCATCGAGTTCACCAGTAGCACCGAGTACAAGATCCTCGATGCCAATGGCAACGATGTGACCCTCGAAGCCAGCCAGGGCGGCAAGTTCGATCCGAACGGCGACAACACCACCATCAGCTTCCGTGGCGTCGACCTGCGCCTGAATATCTCGTTCAAGGCTGGCGACGAGGCCAATCCGGACGCGGCCATTGCCGGCCACACCTTCAGCCTGAGCTCCAAGGCCGATTCGATCGCCGGTACCCGTAGCCCGGGCAATAGCTCGTCGACCCAGATCACTGGCGCCAACATCACCGACCCGGCGCTCTACAAGGCAGCGTTCCCCGGTGGCGGCGCGGTGCTCAAGTTCACCAGTGCCACGGAGTTCGAGCTCTATGCATCGCCAGTGACTGCCGACAGCCGGCCAGTTTCCACCGGTACCCTGAGCGGCACCACCGCCACGGCGGCGGGGGTCAGCTTCGAGCTGTCGGGGGCGCCGAATGCCGGGGATTCGTTTGGGGTCAAGGTCGATACCCACCAGACGCAGAATCCGCTCGACACCATTGCACAGTTGCGCGCGGCGCTGATGACGCCCCAGGACAACGACCCAGTGGCCCGGCAGAATTTCCTGGCTTCGCTGGATTCGGCGATCGGGAATGTCGCCAGTGCGATCGACCAGGTGTCTTCGTCGGTCTCCTCCATTGGTGGGCGAGGGCAGGCCCTGGATGTGCAGGCCGAGACCAACGAGGCGTTGAGTACCGAGAACCTGAAGACCCAGAGCTCGATTCGTGACAGTGATCCGGCGGAAGTGATGCTGCGCTTGGAGATGCAGAAGAACATGCTGCAGGCTTCGATGCAGTCGTTTGCGAAGATTGCTGGGTTGTCGTTGGTTAACTACATCTGATCCTCCCTTCTGCGTCATTGGCCGTGCGTCGTCACTCCCTGGATGCGACGCATGCGCCACCGTCAAGGTCGTCTATCGTGAACGAACTGGCCCTCGTCAGCATTGCCATCCCGGCATTCAACCCCGAGTTTTTCCGCAGCGCCTTGCAGAGCGCTATCGCCCAGGATTATCCGCATCTGGACATCCTGGTCTGCGATGACAGCCGGGACGGCCTTATCCGGGACATCGTCCAGAAGCTGCAGGCTGAGTCCGGCAGGACCATACGCTACGTGCGCAACTCCCAGACCCTGGGCTTCGCCCGGAACCTGCAGGTGTGCCTGGAGCATGCCAGGGGTAGCCTGATCAAATTCCTTTGCGACGACGATCGCTTGTTGCCTGAGTGTATCTCGCACCAGGCTCGAGCGATGAATGAACATCCAGATATCAGTATCACCATTTGCCAGCGCCTGCTCTGTGCCGCCGATGACGCATTGCTGCCAGCCCGTATGCTCAATGCCGTGCTCTGTGCCGAAAACGCTGTGATCAAGGGCAGTGACCTGCTCGAGACGCTGGAAACCAATGTCCCCAACCTGTTCGGCGGCCTTACCCATGCCTTGCTGCGTCGCGAATGGGTCGCTGAATTCCTACCCGCATTGGTACAGCAGGGTCAGGGTTTCAATGCACGTCTGGACCTGGCGTTGTGCATCTGCCTGCTGCGTCGGGGGCACTTGTGCAGCCTGACGCGCATTCTCAGTATCGAGCGTCTGTATGCCGGGCGACTGAGCAATCATGCCAGCATGACCATTGCGTTCCCCAAGGAAACCGAATGGTTGAGGGAAATGCTGGCCGCGCGGGTCAGCGAACCGATGCCGGTCAATGGCTGGGTCCGCTACCTGCCGTTGGAACAGTATCGCGGTGGCCAGGACATCGCCTGGCAGGAGTTCGAACTCAACCGCCTTCACTCCAACCAGCAGGCGCGTCTGGCACAGCAGGTTGGGACTGAGAGCTTGACGTCTGGGCAGGTCTATGCCGAATGGTTGGCTTGCCGCAGACTATCGCCATCGCAGTTGAGCCAACTGCCCAAGCGCTTCGGGCACTGGCCGCGCCAGCCTCGGATCGTTCCAGTCATCTGGGCCGAGGCGGGGGAGGAGGCCGCGTTGCGGGTCACTCTTGAAAGCCTGGCGGAGCAGTCCTATGGGGCGAGCGATTGTTGGGTATTGGCCCCGACCCCACTGATGGTGCCGAACGAGAGGGGGATACGGCATATTCCCTTGCAGGCCAACGGGCTGGCGCAGTTGAACGAGCGCCTGGCCTTGAGCGACGAGGCCGACTGGATCTTCCTGCTGCGTGCCGGTGATCGGCTGCATCCGCAGGCGCTTGCCATCATGGGTGAGCGCATGGCGCTGCGTGCCGATCGCCTGTGCCTATATGTCGACGAGGGGACTCATGACGGCCTCGAAGCTTCGGCGCCGGTCTTCAAGCCGGATTTCAACCTCGATTTGATGCGCAGCATCCCTTACGTCGGGAGGCTGCTTGCCTTCGAATGCAACGCATTGCGCGAAGCCGATGGCTTCGACCTGGCTTTCGACGTGCTCGCTCCTCATGATCTGCTCTGGCGCCTGGTGGAGCGGCATGGCCTGCAGGTGGTCGAGCATATCGACGAATTGCTGGTGCAGTGCCAATTGAGCCATGCCCAGTGGCTCGCTGACCCGCGCTGTGTATTCCAGGCCCCGCGGGTGGTGGATGCTCACTTGCAGCGCCTTGGTGTGCAGGCCCAGGTCAACGCTGAGGGCGAGGCTGCGCTGTGCCGGGTTCGTTACGGTTATGACTGTACCGCGGGCGTCTCGGTTATGTTGCCGGTGGGCAACGACCTGGCGGCACTGACGCGATGCGTCGAGTCGCTCTTCGAACATACCTTGCATAGCAATTTCGAACTGCTCCTGCTCGCCACGGCCGAAGCGCCCGAGGCGATTCGCCAATGGCTTGGCGCGATGCATGCTTTGGGCAGCGATCAACTGCGCGTGGTGGAAGTTGAGGTGGGCTCCCGTGCCGCGCAGTTGAACCAGGCCAGCCAGCAGGCTCGTGGCGATTTTCTGTTGTTGTTGCAGGCCGCTTGCGTAGTCATCGATGGCCAATGGCTGGGAGAGCTGCTGTCGCTGGCCCAGCGCCCTGAGGTCGGAGTAGTCGGTCCGAAGCTTTGCAATCCCGATGGCAGCATCCAGGCCGCCGGCATCGTGCTAGGGTTTGGCGGTACGGTCGGTACGCCTTTCGCTGGTTTCCCGCTGGAGTCCGCTGGCTATATGCAGCGCCTGAAGGCCGTGCAGAACTGGAGCGCGGTCTCCCTGGACGGCATGTTGGTGCGCCGTGAAATCTTCAGCAGGCTGGGAGGGCTGGACAGCCAGGCGCTGGAGAACGACTTCCACGGCGCGGACTTCTGCTTACGGGTGCGGGAGCAGGGCTATCTGGTTGTGTGGACCCCCCATGCGTTGCTGGCACATAGTGGCGATACAGGCGAGCAGGCCATTCCTGCCGAGCGGTGGGCGCGCTCCAAGGGGATTTTCTACGATCGTTGGTTGGCGTCGATCGCACGCGACCCGGCGTACAACCGCAATCTCAGTCTGAAACAGGCTGGTTTCAAGCTTGAGCCGGGGCTGCGATCAGGCTGGGATCCGTTCATCAGCCGGGCGTTGCCCTCAGTCCTGGCATTGCCGGTCAACACCACGGCGATCGGCCATTACCGTGTCATCCAACCGTTCAACGAACTGGAGAAGGCCGGCTGGATCCAGGGGCGGCTCTCCTACAGCACGCCAGGTCTGGTCGAGCTGGAGCGCATGCAGCCGGAATTCATCGTCTTCCAGTGCCGCTATTCTGAGTCTTCATTGAACGACATGGCTCGTACGCGGCGCTACTCCAATGCGCGGCGCATCTACGAGATCGACGACTATGTGATTGATGTGCCCAGCAAGAACGACCATGGCCGCAATATTCCGGGCAATATGCGCGAGATGGTGGCTCAATGCATTGCCCAGTGCGATCGTGTGGTAGTGACTACCGAGACCCTGGCCGATGCCTTGTCGAGCATGCACCATGACATTCGTATCGTACCCAACATGCTCAGTGCTCAACTATGGACGGGGTTGGCGAGCCAACGCCAGACCTCGCCGCGGCCTCGCGTGGGTTGGGCAGGAGGCACCAGCCATCGGGGCGATCTGGAGTTGCTGTTCGACGTCGTCAGGATGTTGGCCGACGAAGTCGACTGGGTATTCTTCGGTATGTGTCCGGATATGCTGCGGCCCTATGTGAAAGAGTTCCACCGTAGTGTGCCGTTGGCTCGCTACCCGCAGAAGCTGGCCAGCCTCAACCTGGATCTCGCCCTCGCGCCCCTCGAGCAGAACCTTTTCAACGACTGCAAGAGCAATCTGCGGTTGCTCGAATACGGCGCTTGTGGCTTTCCAGTGATCTGTACCGATACCAGGGCATATGCCGGTTACCTGCCGTGTACGCGCGTGCGTGAAAACACCACCGATCAGTGGCTGGATGCCATCCGCATGCACTTGGCCGATCCTGGAGCCAGCTACCGCCAGGGTGATGCCTTGCGCGAGGTGGTCCTACGGGACTACGTGTTGATGCCGGGCAACTTGCAGCAATGGGCCAACGCCTGGCTTACCGACTGATTTCCTCCCATCGGCGGTCGCCATGTGGAGAACCACCAATTGAACGGGTGAACTATGAGCGTAAACGCAAGCCAATTGCACAAGGACGTGACAGTCGTCCTGATAGGGCATGACGAACCGGATCACCGGGAACGCTCCCTGCATTACTACAGCACCTTGGGCGTGCCTTGTCTGGCGCTTGCCGAGCGCTCGGAGACTGAGCATGGCCTAGGCTGGGGGGGTCTGCTGGAGCAGATGCTGGAGCAGGTGCGGACACCTTTCGTAGTGCTGGCCCTGGATGCCGATTTCGTCCTGGCTGCGGCCCTGGAGCAGGCCGTGGGGCTTCTGCAGGCACAGCCACAGGTGGTGGCGGTGCAGGGCTATGCCTTGGCTTACCAGGTGGGCAATGCAGAGGTGACCTACCACAAGACCGGCGCGGCCTTCGCTCCTGTGCCGCAAGTGGGTGTCCAGGGGCGTCTGTGGCAGTACGCCTCGGCTGGCCAGCAAGCGTGGCGCGCTGTGTTGCGAGTGCCAGTGTTGCGCACCGCGCTGGCCGATCTGCCTGAAGGCTTGGATTTCCCTGCCTGGCGAACGGCGCTGTCGTTTTCCCTGCTTTGCCAGGGCGAGTTCGCCCAAGTTGCCCAGGCTGGCGTGATCCGCGCCTATGCACCGACCTGCGAGAGCCCAGCGGCACGGGACGAGCGATTGGCGCATGCCATGCGGGTGCTGCGTCAATGGGATGGCGATCATCTGCGTGCCTGCTCGGATGATACGGACTTCGCCTTGCTCAGTGAGTTCGTGCGCAAAACCTGCGATCAGGGTAGGGAACCTTTGCTGTTCACATCCAAGTGGCACAGCGTTGTAGCCGAGCCGGAGCGGCGTTTCGAACCGCGCCAGTACGTCGAGCTGCCTTACTACAATGGCGAGTTGTTCAGCCAGCTGTCGTCTCTTGAGTTTCTTTGGCATGCCTGGCCGACAGGCCATGCCCAGCGCCATGCCCTGGAAGGTACCTGGGTACGCCAGCGTGATCTGCTCGTCGAACATCCCAATGACACCGTCGAGAGTCTCAAGGAACGTTACTGGCAGGCCCAGGCACTTGGCTTGTTCAACCGTGAGGTATGCCAACGCCTGCTGTCCACCCTCAATGGCGAGTCCGATGGGGAGTACCGGCGAGAAATGGGCGACTGGCTGGAGCGGCTCGGGCAGTTGCCAGCCATCGACCAGGCCTCCTTGTTGCAGCAGACTGCTTCGGGTCAAGTGCTCCAGGCCATCGCTGCTGCCACGCCGGACGCCACCGGCCGGCAGCGTGTCCTCGATCACCTGGCCAAGCGTGGTGGCGCGCAGATCGCCTTCGTGGTGCTGGACCTGGAGAGCGATGACCAAGCCTTGCAGTCCACGTTCGACAGCCTGTTGGCCAGCGGCTTGCGCAATTTCAAGCTGGTCGTGCTCAAGGCTGGAGAGCCGCCAGCGCTCACCACTGCTCGGGATACACTGCACTTTATCCAGGTAACCCAGGGCAATTGGGTCTCTCATCTCAACCAGGTGGTGCGCCAACTGTCCAGTGAGTGGATGTTGCTGATGCAGGCCGGCGACGTGCTGCTTTGCGGTGCCCTGTTGCGCTTGCAGGTTGAGCTGGCTGAAGAGCCTGGCTGCCAGGCCATCTGTGCCAATGAGGTGCAACGCGACAGCGAAGGGCGCCTGGTCAGCGTCGTGCGGCCAGGGGCCGACCTCGATCTGTTGCGTGGCCGTCCAGACCTGATGTCTCACCACTGGCTGGTACGCCGCCAGGCGGTGGTCGACCTCGGCGGTTACAGTGAGGCGAATCGCCATGCTCTGGAATTCGACCTACTGCTGCGTCTGGTCGAACAGAACGGCGTGGGCAGCCTGGCCCATATGGACGAATACCTAGTCATCGGCCAGCAGCCTGCGCTGCAGATGAGCGCGGACGCGCAGGCGGCCCTCAACCGGCACCTGACCCAGTTGGGGTATCGCGCTCAGGTCGAGGAGCGGCGCGAAGGCGGTTTTCTGATCGACTACCGTCATGGGGTGACACCGTTGGTGAGCCTCCTGATTGGCGTGGAAGCTCCAGGGCAATTGCGTGACTGCCTGGCCAGCGTGTTCCAGCGGACCCGCTATTCGCGTTACGAGGTCCTGGTGGCCTGTGCTGAAGGTGATGCACAGTCGTGCGCCGATGTGGTCTCCATCTTTGGCACAAGGGCGCGTCTGGTGGTCGGTGCGGCAGGCGCATCGCGTAGTGAGTTGCTCAATGCCCTGGCGGCTCAAGCTCGTGGTGAATACGTGGTGCTGTTCTCGGAGCGCTGCCAGGTGCTGACCCCGGCATGGATCGAATCCCTCCTGAACCAGGCGCTGCGTCCCGAAGTGGGCGTGGTCGGAGGTTGCCTGCTGTCTAGCGACGGAGCTATCAGTCATGCCGGCTTCGACCTGATGCGTGGGCCATGGGTGAATGCCCCTTGGCGGGGACTGCCGCTGCAGGCGTCTGTCCAAGCCTGTTGGCCGGCGATGGTGCGTGGCTGTGCAGCGATCTCCTCCGATTGCCTGATGGTGCGCAAGGAGCTGCTCGACCACTGTGGTGGGCTACGTACGGTGGCAGGGACCGATATCGACCTTTGCCTGCGGGCCACAGAGGCGGGGCTGCTGGTGGTTTGGACCGCCGATATGCAAGTGATGAACAATGCCGTGGCCATACCCGACGTGCAGCAGGCTCAAGCATTGCAGGCTCTCTGGCCAGCGTCATTCGCAGGGCGTGTGGTAGTCGACGCGCGTAGCGGGGTGGACGTTTCACGCTCGGGGGCGGGCGCTGAATTGGAATGGCTCGCCCACCTGGACTGACCAGGTGCTAGAAAAAATCCGATGCCGGAGACGGCATCGGATTTTTTATCCCCTCGCCAGTAGATCAGGTGAAGGGCCCGTTCCATGGCGGCCGGTACATCGACTCAGCCCGGGAGCCATGCCTTCTGCCAAGCATCCAGGTGATGCCCCTCGAGCATCCAGTCCCGGTGCACCACCGTTTGTAGCTCATCGCCCAGCCGTGCGCTGGCGTCCAAGTCGCCGGTATGCATGTGGATGGCGTCCACCCAGGTCCTGGCCTCGTTGTCGACCCGTGTCACCGGAAGGGTATCGTCTTGGTAGGCGCGTACGTTGCTACAGATGACTGGAATACCGCAGGCACCGAACTCCAGCAGTACCAGATTGCCCTGGCAGTCATTGGCCAGGTTCTGCCGCAGAGGCGCCAGCGCCAGGTCGAGGTTCAGGCTTGCCAGCATCGTCGGATATTGCTCGACGGCGACCTGAGGATGCAGCTCGTGCGCAAAGGTCCGCAGCCCAGCAGGGCAGTCGCCGATGAACACCCATTCGACCTCTCCGGCCAGTGCCTGGAACACTTCGGCCATCATCTGTGGGTCAGCATCCGCAGCGTTCCAGCCAACGCGCGGCTTTCGTCCAGCCCTGCGCAGCCCTTGCTGGGCTTTCCACAGTACCGGCAGACGATTCTCGAGGATCTGCACATCATGGTGCAGGTTTGAAAACAGTTCTGCCAGGGCCGGTGTGGCAACCACGAAACGGTCGACGAAGCCCAGACCATTGCGCAGGACTTTCAGGGCGTCACCCTGCGTCGAGGGGGCCGCCAGCGAGTCGCAGAGGCTGTCCATGTCAAAGACCTTGAAGGAGGTGGACAGGCTTTTCATGCGGCGCATGGCTTCGAGACGCTCGCTATCCATGCGCTGGTGCAGGATGAGGCTGTCTGGCGCATAGCGCGCCAGTTCAGTCAACTGCAGCAACCCCAGGGACAGTGCACCTTCGACCAGGCCGGCATGCTGCAAGGCGCAGAACGGTTGGATGATGCGGGCATGACCCGACGAGGACGCAGTTGCCGGGTGGGCCAGGACCGTCGGCAACGGTCTCCAGGAAGACAGTGGACGCCACGACAATTCGCTGTCTGCCAGCTTGAAGCCGCCAGGCTGGCTCAGTGACAGGTTACGGTTGTAGGCCGGATCTCGGACGATGAGCGGCAACCACTTGCGGTATAGCGCGTCTTGCTCTTCATGCGGTACTGGCGCGGGATCCTGCGCGCCGAGCATGACCCGCGCATTCGCCGCCCAGACGATCAGATAGCCGGCTTGCCTGACCCGTAGGCACAGATCGATGTCCAGGTAGCGCTCGGGCACGTCTGGAGACAGGCCGCCGAGGGCCTGGTACAGCTCGCGGGCAATCATCAGGCAGTGCTGGCTGACCGCGCTGTAGCTCTGGTCGACCTGCAATCGCTCCATGTAGCCGGCACTGTCCATCGCCTCTCCGGCGAAGGCCTCGCCAGCTGGACCCTCGAGACCCAGTAACAGGCCAGCATGGCGGATTTTGCCTTCCGGGGTCAGCAGCTTGCCGCCGACGACCCCGACTTCAGGGCGCTGGGCGTGGTTGAGCAACTCATCTAGCCAGTCGCCATCGATGATTGCCGACTCAGGAGAGAGCAACAGCAAGTAATCGCCAAGGGCCTGCTCCGTGGCGAACTGGAGCATGGCTGTCACACTGTTGCCGGAAAGACCCGGGTCGATGGTACGTAGGCGAGGTTCGCCAAGACTGCCGATCGCCTGAAGCCATTGACTGACATCGTCAGCCGTTGCGGCGCTGTCGATCAGCAGCAACTCGTAGTTGGGGTAGCGCGTGGTCTCGAGTAGGCTTTCGACACAGCGCTGCACATGGGCCAGGCTGCTGCCTGCCATGATCAGCACCGACACAGGGGGCTGTTGCGCATGGCCGTAGTTCAGCCGGTATTGGCCGGGCCGGTCGGAACGCACTTGTGCATTCACGTAACCCCGTTCGCGCAGATGGCAGAGGATGGCGCGCTTCTCATCGTCCACGTCCTGCAGGCTGGGAGAGTCGGTCACCAGCAAGGGCTCGGCGACATGTCCCAACCCTTCCAGGCCGCCTGAGTTGATCAGGCGCAGGATCAGTTCGAACTCCGGCGCATGGGCATACGCTTTGTCGAAGCCCCCTGTCGCCAATACCTCGGTGCGCCGGAACAACCAATGCCGTCCCATACCGGTCGGCAGGCTCAACAGGTAGTCCAAGTTGAAGTCTGGGCGCAAGGCCGCACCCAGGCTACCATCGGTGTGGCGATACATACCGTCGCAGTACAGTGCACGGGTATCTGGTGCTGTGAGCAATTCAAGGGCCACGATCAGCAGGCCGTGGGCAGTGAGTTCATCACCGGCGTGGATCAGGCCCATCCAGTCGCAGTTGGATTCAGCTATCAGCCGATTGAGCGTTTCCAACCAGTTGTCAGGCGTGACCGGCAAGACCGGGCCTCTGAAGTCGGCTGCGGTGTCCGGCGCTACGCTCAGTAGCGTGGATTGGATACGAGGGTACAGTGCCTTGGCGGCATGCAGCGATGCCAGCGTGGCACTGACTTTCGCCGCATCGCCTTGTAGGTCGATCACCGCGATGGCGAACAGGGGCGCGCAGGCATGCTGTTGCAGGCGCTCTTCTACCAGTCGCTGCTGGATGGGGGTGAGCTGGCGCTGATCCAGCCACTGGCGCATGGCTATCCCATGTCGCTGACCCGATTCGGCGACACCCAGGCGCTGGAGCATCTTGCGTCGGCCTTGGCGTACCGTTTCGCTGCCCAGATCGCCATGGCGAGCATAGAGATCGAGGTAGAGCCGCGAGTAATCCTTGAACGCCTGCTGCGAGCGGCGGGTCGGGTCGAACTTGGCTTCGCGCAGCCGGACCTCCACCGTATCGCCCGGCACATGACGCAAGGTCGCGCGTGAGGCGAGGCGCATTAGGAAATCCCAGTCCTCCAGCCCGTGCATGGATTCGTCGAAGCCTCCGATGAGTTCGAGCAGTTCACGCGGACAAGCGAAGGTGTTGATGGGGATGTAGTTATCGACGAACAGACGTTCCTTGGAGTATTCCCCATGCCGATAGCGCTGTTCGCGGGCCTGCTCGACCCGAGCCTCGCCTTCCAGGGATTCGATGATGTAGATCGCATCCGCGTATGGCACCTGGTTGGGATGGACCTCAATGGCCTGTGCCAGAGTTTGCAGATGCTCCGGTAGGTAGCGATCGTCGTCGTCCAGGTAGGTCACGAAGCGGCCGCGAGCTAGGCGATGAGCGGCGTTGCGTGCGGCAGCGGGGCCTCGATTGCGGCTTTGGCGCATGTAGGTGATGGGAAACTCGAAACCGTCCAGCATGTTTTCCACGGGCGAGCCGTTGTCGTTCACCAGTATCACCTCGAAGTCCTTGCAGGACTGCGATGCCAGACTGGCCAGCGCATCCATCAGGAACTTCGGGCGGTTGAATGTCGTGACGATCACCGAGAACAGGTATTCGCATGCCAGTGCCTGCCCTGGGGTGAAGTCGAACAGCATCCGGCGAATCTGTTCCTGGCGCTGCGCATAGTGTGCCTGGAGCTCGGTCGGGTAGCTGGCCATGCGACGCAGGTACAGCTTCCAGATGCCATCGGCCGAGCGTTGCATGCGCTTGCGTGCCGCCGGCTCGGCGAGATTCAGTTCGAGGATCCGGGTGTGCTCGGCCAGCGGTTTGTCCGAGGCATAGAAGTTCTGAGAGATTTGTCCGCCGTGGATGCGGTAGCCCACCGTGGCTTGATGCAGGAACAGGAAGTCGGGGGCAACCTGAGCCATGCGGGTCCACAGCTCCCAGTCGCCTGCCAGCATGCCGTCCCGGTGGACACCGCCGTCGGGCAGGGTCAGGCTGGGCAGGATGCTACGGCGGAAGATGGCGGCCGACGGGGTGATATAGCTGTCATGGGTCAGCAGATCGACCAGCTCATCGCGGCCGCCGACGTAGCTTTCGGCGCGATGACCCGGATGCACCGCGTGCCGCAGTACCTTCCCGTGTTCGTCGATCCACATGCACTGGGTGTATCCCAGGGAAGCATGAGGGTGTCGGTCCATGGCCTGTACCAGGCTGCGCAAGTGGTCTGGATACAGGATGTCATCGGAACCCAGCACCACTACATAGCGCCCGGAGCCGGCACGCAGGCACTGGTTGTAGTTGCCAATCATGCCCAGGTTGCGGGGGTTGATCTGGTAACGGAAGCGGGCATCGTGGCGATAGCCTTCCAATACCTGCACGCTGTGGTCGGGGGAGCAGTCATCGAAGACCACGAGTTCCAGGCGCACGCCTTCCTGGGCCAGCACTGACTCGATGGTCTCCCCCAGGAAGGCGGCGTTGTTGTAGGACATCACGGCAACCGTGACATCTACGGCAGGGGCCTTGGGCTTACGCTGCCGTGCCTTGATTTCGCGCAACTGGCCAAGCCCGTGGAGCAGGCGATCAATCGCGTTGCCGGGGGTATTCGATGCGCTCATGCCTGTTCTCCGAGTACCACATTGCGGAACGTATCGTAGTCCCGGTAGTAATCGCTTTCGTCATAGCGCTCAGAAGCCAGCACCATGCACACCGAACCACTGGAGAAGTTATCGATTTCCCTCCAGATCATCGGCGGTATGTACAGCCCGTAGTACGAGCGGTTCAGGTGGTACTTGAAACGGGTGCGGCCGTCGTCCAGTAGAATGTCGAAGCTGCCGGACATGGCGATCAGCAATTGATGCAGCCCTTTGTGGGCATGACCGCCACGGTGGGAGCCGCCAGGCACGTCATACAGGTAGTAGACCCGGGCGATATCGAATGGGATGTGGTTATCGGATTCGATGAAGGTCAGGTTTCCCCGTGGATCCTCGATCTTGGGCAGGTCGATGATCTTGCAGTCCTTCAGTGACATGGCGGCTCCTCGGGCGTTGCATGCTTGGCATCGCCGGTAAAACGATTGCAGGCTTCGATCACGGCCTCGACCAGCGCTTCGGGCATGCCCGGATACAGGGGCAAGCTGAGGATCTCGGCAGACAACCGCTCGGTGATCGGAAGTTGGCGGGCCGACAGTTCCGCATAGGCGGCCTGGAGGTGGATCGGGATCGGATAGTGGATCAGCGTCGGTATGCCGTTGGCGTCCAGGTGTGCTTGCAGGGCGTCGCGCTGGGCGCAACGCACCACGAACAGGTGCCAGACGTGGGCCGTGTCGATCTCATCCGCGTCGGGCAGAGTGACCAGTGGGTTGCGGATGCCGGCCAGGTACCGTTGCGCCAGGCGCCGACGCTGTATGGCGTCCTCCATCATGCGCGGCAACTTGACTCGCAGCAGCGCCGCCTGTAGCTCATCCAAGCGCGAGTTGACGCCTTTGGCGTCGTGCACGTACTTCTCGCTGGAGCCATAGTTGCGCAGGCTGCGTATCCTGTCGGCTAGTTGGGCGTCGTTGGTGGTCACCATGCCGGCATCGCCAAGGGCGCCGACATTCTTGACAGGGAAGAAGCTGAAGCCGGCGGCATCCCCCAGTGAGCCGACCGAGCGCCCCCGGGCATCGAGCGCACCATGGGCCTGCGCGGCATCCTCGATGAGCAGCAACCCATTCCTGTCAGCGATTTCACGCAGGCTGGCCATGTCGGCCAGACGGCCATACAGGTGGACGGCAATGATCGCCCCTGTCTGTGGGCTGATGGCCGCCTCCACCTGTTGTGGATCGATCAGGAAGCTGCCCTCAAGCGGCTCCACCGGTATCGGCTGGCAGCCAGCCTCGCTCACCGCCAGGGCCGTAGCGATGAAACTGTTGTCGGGCACGATGACATGCGCGCCCTTGGCCAGTCGCCCCTGTTGGATATAAGCCTTAAGGATCAGGGTCAGTGCATCCAGCCCATTACCCACGCCGATCCCATGGTCGACCTGGCAAGCCTTGGCGAACGTCTGCTCGAGGGCCTGTACCTCCGGGCCGAGCACGTACCAGCCCGAGCGAAGCACGCGCAGGAAAGCCTCGGTCAGTTGCGCTTCGTCGCGTGCATTGAGTGCCTGGAGATCAAGAAACCGGTGCATTGTCGTTTTCCAGATAACGCACGATTCGTGCTGGGTTGCCGACCACCAGTGCCCGTGGCGGCACGTCACAGGTGACCACGGCGCCGGCACCGACCATGGCGTGTTCGCCGATGACCAGCCCGGGCAGGATCACAGCCGCGGCGCCAATCGATGCGCCGCGTTCGACCCGGGTCTGCGGGAAGTGGTCAGGCCACTGCCGGGATCGAGGAAAGCGATCGTTGGTGAAGGTGGCGTTGGGGCCGATGAAGACATCGTCGGCAATTCGCAGGCCGTCCCACAGGTGGACACCGCACTTGAGGGTGACACGGTCGCCGATCACCACGTCGTTCTCGATGAAGCAATGGGCGGCGATATTGCAGTCCCGCCCGATACGGGCGCCTGCGAGGACCACCACGAACTGCCAGATACGCGTTCCTTCGCCGATGATGACGCTTTGCACGTCGGCCAGAGGATGGGCCTGGGTCATGCCAGCAGCTCCTTGATGGCGGTTACCACACGCTGGCCGGCACGGCCATCGAATGCATGGAAGAACTGGCCGATTGCCGCGCGGCGGCTCTCGGCGAGCGTATCGTGACCCTGACGGAGCTGATCGATGAAGCGTTCGACCCCGGCGGCATCGTCGGCGACCTGGTAATGGCGGACGACGGCCGAGCCTTCTTCGTTCAGGCCCAGGCCATGCGGGTTGCGCAGATAGAGCACCGGCTTGCCGGTGGCGAGGTATTCCATCAGGAAGGAGCCGACATCGCTCATCATCGCTTCGCTGACGGCGAAGGCGTGGCGGTGATCGGTGCGCTCGTCGACGATGACCCCTCGCGCCGCCAGTTCGCGCTTCAGTGCACAGATGCCTGCCTCGTCGAGAATGTTCAGGTTGGCCAGCTTCTTCCAGAGCAGCGGATGAGGGCGCAACACCAACGCCAGATCCGGGCGAGTGGCAAAGGCTGCCAGGATGTCGCCTGCCAATAGGTCGAACGTCGACCAGAGGTCGCCATCGATGGAGAAATGGGCATTCCACAGCACCGCACGCCGGTCGCCAATCGCTTCTCGCAGCGTCGGATCGACATCGAACCGCAACAGGTCGACCAAGCCGTCCATACGCGGATGCCCTGTGACCTGGACGTGGCTGGAGCCGGTGGGGCAATGGCGAGCGAACATTTGTCTGACACCCTCCGATCGAACGAACACGGCGGTGGCCTGCGCGGTGACGGGTTGCCCATACTGATAGACGTAGTTGTGCTCCCCGCCACCGACCTCCAGGCCGTAGGGGACGTAGGTGATGCAGCGTACGTGCTGGCGCAGGTTGGCGAAGCGATAGGCTTCGGGGCGTGTTTCGTCGTAGGGGGAGGTGTAGAGCACGGCGTCGAATCCGGCGTCTTCGAGAGCGAAGGTGTCCCAGGCAAGGAAGGGCACACCCAGCGCGTCCAGGTGTGCTTGCGACTGTTCGCGTTGCCAGCGGTAATCCTTGTGGATGAATGGCAGCATCACCACGATCACTTCGATTTGCGCATCGTCTTGCGCGGCCTCCCAGACGCTGCGCACATTGCCCCAGGACTCGGGAAGTTGGTACAGGATCGCCAGGCGCAGCCTGCGGGCCGCCATCTTGTCTTCACGCATGTTCTACCCTTTGCTTCCAGCCCGCGGCGAGAACCTGGCGCGCCATGTCCAGATCGTCGGTGGTGTCGATGTCGAATGCCTTGAGCCTCGCCGCACGAATTGGCAGGTAGGGCTCGATCGCTTGGTAGACGAAGATCGGCTTGTCCAGTACCAGTTGTGGCTCGATGACGGCAATGCCGGTCCACTCCCAGGGATGCTGGGGGTCGCGGGTGAAGCCGGTGACCGATTCCCCGTCGCTGTCCAGCAGGACGCGGACCCCATCGCTGGTGGTGTAGTCGGAAATGCCGATGAGTTGCCGGTGCTCCTCGGCCATTTCCATGAACGTCCGGAACGACACGTCCTCGACCACGGTGTCGGCGTCGATGACCAGAAAGCGTTCCTGGAGGTGGCGGGACACTCGGTGCAGGCTCTGAAGGGTGTTGGTCCTGGCATAGTCGGGGTTGCGCACGACAATCAGGTCATGACGCAGAGCCATGGCGTGGTTGATGACGTCCTGCTCCTCGAAGCCTACGACCAGCCATACCGTCTCGGCCCAGGCAAGGCGCTCGAGGTGATAGTCGAGCAGGGTGCGGCCGTTCACCTCCACCAGGCATTTGGGTTTGTTCAGCCCAAGCCGGGAGCCGATGCCGGCAGCGCAGATCACAGCATGCTTAATAGGCGACATAAGGCTTTCCCGTCGTTGATCACGAAATCACTGAGTTTGACCAGCAGGTGATTGGGTGAATGAGTGCCGCCGAAGGCGATACGCCAGTCGGCGGATTCGAACATGGGCACATCGTTCATGCCATCGCCAACGGCGATGATCCGGTCGAAACGGTTGCGCAGGCTGTTGACAGCGTCGCCTTTGTGCAGAACGTGCTTGATGCCCATTAGCTGGCCATCTTCCAGGCTCGCCGTGGAGGTGAAACTCTGGATGCCGAGACGCTCGAGCACGGGTTTGACCCAGACATCCAGGTTGCCGGTCACCACAAAGCACTGTTCGGGACGTTGGGCAATGAAGTCGAGCATGTGCCGGTCGAAGTCTACGTGTTCGGCGAGGGCGGCGTGGATCCAGTCCAGCGGCGCGTCCCGTAGCAGGCGAACCCGCAGCTTGAAGGACTTGTCGAATGGCAGCACCCCATTGATGGTCGCTTCGGTCAGCACGGATATCTCGTCCTCCAGGCCAACCGAGGAAGCGATCAGTGGCAGTAGTTCCTGGCGGGTCAGCGTGCCGTCGAGATCGAAGCAGTAGGCTGTTCTCATTGTGATCCCGCCTTTCTCAAGATGGTGTAGTACTGGCGAGTTTCGGCGCGTTTTTCCAGGTCGGCGGGAAACAGGAACTCGGCAGCCTGTGCAGTGAAGGCTCCCGGCTCTAGAGCGTGAGCCATCAGTTGGCCAAGTTCAACGATGGTGCGGTAGATGGCCGAGTATTCGTGTTCGAGTTCATTGGAATAGAAACGATCCAGGGTGAAACGCTCGGCCACGCCGACCGGCTCGCGCACGTAGATCAGCCCGCCCGGAGCGCAAAGCTGGCCTGCGTGGCGTAGCACATTCACGCAGTCTTCATCGTTCAGGTAGATCAGCAGCCCCGAGATGATCACCAGGTCGAAAGGGGCGCCGAGCACGAGCGAGGCAGGATCGATGGCCGTGGCCGACATCACCTGGAAGCGCAACCCGAGCTTGCTGCGACGTTGGGCTTCGGTGCTGGCCTTGTCGATCAATGCGGGGGAGAAATCAATGCCTAGATACTGCGCATCGGCGACCTGCTCGTCGATGAACCAGCCCCAGCGACCGATGCCGCAGCCGATATCGAGGATGCGGCTGCCAGCGTGCAATTGGAGTTGTGGCGCCAGCGCCCTCTTTTCGGCTTGATCACGCTGCTCGACCAGCTCAGGGCTGTGATCCTGATACATGGTCGTGCTCAGGACATTGGCGTAATCGCGTTTCCCACGTGCGTCGAAGAAGGCTTGGGTCGTGCGGTAGTCGATATCGATCCGCTCCCCTTTCAATCGGCCTCGGGTGCTCATATTCGTTCTCGTTGGTAAAGGCGGTCGGCAAAACAGGCCCAGAAGGCCGGACTGTGTCAGGCTTCCGACGTTGCGGGCGGTTCAAGCAAAAGACCTGCCAATCAGCGGGGAGGGGCGGCGGGTCGTATTCGTACTGCTGGTCGTCGGTACGTAGGCGTCGAATGATGACCATCTATCTGTACACGTGACTTGGCAGTCGAAACGCGCATCTCTAAGCTATTCAGTCAGCGGGAAACCCGTCTGGGGTGGCGTGATACCTAGCGCCAGAGCTCCAGTCCCCGAGAAAATTCGCCATATTGATTGGGAAAGCCACAATGATTGGCATCAAAAGCATCGCGAGTTACGTGCCTGTGGACGGCGTGGACAACTATGTCCAGGGTGCGAAATTCGGTAAGGATCAGGATTTCATCTTTGGCAAGATCGGCTCCACCTTTCTGCCACGCAAGGAAGACACCCAGGAAACCTCCGACCTCTGCGTCGAGGCTGCCAGAGCATTGTTCGCTGCCAATCCGGCTTTGGATCCGGCGTCCATCGATGCCGTTATCGTCGTTACGCAGAACGGCGATGCAGAAGGCTTGCCCCATACTGCCGCGATCGTCCAGGACAAGCTCGGGCTGGCGACCCATGTCGCAGCCTTCGATATCTCCCTGGGGTGCTCTGGCTATGTCTATGGCATCTATGCCATGAAAGGCTTCATGGAGGCGGCTGGCCTGAAGAATGGCCTGCTGATCACGGCCGACCCCTATTCGAAGATCGTCGATCCTGAGGACCGCAACACCACCATGCTGTTCGGAGATGCGGCAACCGCCACCTGGATGGCTGACGGGGCTCCGTGGCAATTGGGTAAATCGATGTTTGGCACCGATGGCGGCGGTGCGGAGTTTCTCAAGACCAATGATGGCAAGTTCTTCATGAATGGTCGGCAGGTGTTCAATTTCGCTCTGCTCAAGGTCCCGGCGCATCTGCATCAATTGCTCGAGGCCAGTGGGCTACAGGCCGATGACATCGATCTGTTCTGTATCCACCAAGGGAGTGCTGCGATCGTCGATGCGGTGGCGCGGCGTTTCGAGGAAGGTAGGCCGGAGAAATTCATTAAGGACATGGTCGAGACCGGCAATACCGTTTCGTCCAGTATTCCCTTGCTGTTGGAAAAGCATGTGCTCGGGTCGCAGCACAGGCGCGTCGCCCTCAGTGGTTTCGGCGTAGGCCTGTCCTGGGGGTCGGCGATCATTGAGCGTGGCGACTGACCCCGTTGCATACTGGCATGGGCGCCGCCGTTTTTCGGGCGGCGTTTTTGTTTGTGTCCCTGTCGGTATCTTGGCGTCAAGTCCTTGATTTCACTGGGCTGGCAGGATGCCAGTAATTTTTTTCGAAAAAGCACTAAAGCAACCCGCCCTGACGACGATAACAATTACGAAGGTTCTCTAGGCCGCACCCGGCGAATTGCCAAGGCCGGAAGCCGTAGTACCCACCAACGAGGAATTCGTCATGGCTTTGACTGTAAACACCAACACCACTTCGCTGGGCGTTCAGAAGAACCTGAACCGCGCTTCCGACGCTCTGGCCGTTTCTATGACTCGCCTGTCTTCCGGCCTGAAGATCAACAGCGCCAAGGACGATGCCGCTGGCCTGCAGATCGCTACTCGCATGACCTCGCAGATCCGTGGTCAGACCATGGCGATCAAAAACGCTAACGACGGTATCTCCATCGCCCAGACCGCTGAAGGTGCGATGCAAGAGCAGACCAACATCCTGCAGCGTATGCGTGAGCTGGCCGTCCAGTCCCGTAACGACTCCAACAGCGCCCAAGACCGCGAAGCTCTGAACAAAGAATTCGCCCAGATGTCTGACGAGCTGAGCCGTATTGCCAATAGCACCCAGCTCAACGGCAAGAACCTGCTCGACGGTACTGCCAGCGCGATGACCTTCCAGGTCGGTTCCAACGGTGGTTCCGAGAACCAGATCACCATCACCCTGACCGACAGCATGGATGCCGATGCCCTGGGCGTTGGTTCGGGCACCATCAACATCCTGGGTACCGACAGCGCCGATGCGGAAACCAACTTCTCCGCTGCCGTCGCTGCGATCGACGACGCTCTGCAGAAGATCAACACCACCCGTGCCGACCTGGGTGCCGCCCAGAACCGTCTGACCAGCACCATCAACAACCTGCAAAACATCAACGAGAACGCCGAAGCCGCTCGTGGTCGCGTACAGGACACTGACTTCGCTGCTGAAACTGCCCAGCTGACCAAGCAGCAGACCCTGCAGCAAGCTTCGACCTCGGTTCTGGCCCAGGCCAACCAGCTGCCGTCGGCAGTCCTGAAGCTGCTGGGCTAATTTGCCTGACAGTTGTCGGCGGGGAAGTGCACGCGCGGCGCTTCCCCGCCTTTTCATTGTGAGGTGCTGGACATGGACATGAGCGTCAAGCTGAACCTGTCTTACCCGGCTGCGCGTTCAGCCGAGCAGGTTGCCGAGAACCCGGTTGCCCGGCTGGCCGCTGATGCTTCCGGCGATGGCGAAAAGAAAGGCCCTGTCGCCGTGCACGCTGCCGACAAGGTCAAGGATGCTGTCTCGGAGATCGAAAAATTCCTGAAAGAGACCCGGCGTAACTTGGAGTTCTCCACCGATGAGGATTCCGGCAAGATCGTGGTCAAGGTCATCGCCAGCGACACGGGTGAGCTGATTCGCCAGATTCCCTCGGAAGAGGCACTGCGGATCGCCCACAGCCTGAGCGATGTCAAGAGTGTTCTGTTCGACGCCAAGGTCTGACCGGCGGCGAGCGAAATGACGTGATTCATGTCAGTCTTGCAGGAGCGAGGCTGACGCGTTAACGAGAGGGACAACAGCATGGCAAGCCCGATTACTTCCTCCACTGGCCTGGGTTCCGGTCTCGATATCTCGGGGATCGTCAAGGCCTTGGTCGAGTCCGACACTGCGGCGAAACAGGCGCAGATCAAGCGCCAGAGCAGCAACAACAGTGCGATGATCTCGGGTATCGGTGCGCTGCGCAGTGCCCTCACGGCGTTCCAGGACGCCATGAAGAAGCTCAACGACAAGAGTGCGCCTGCCTTCAATGCCTATGTGGCGACTTCCGCCAATGAGTCGGTCATCAAGGTCAAGTCGAGCAATAGTGCGGTAGCGGGCAAGTACGACATCGCCGTCAGCCAGGTGGCCACGGGTTCCAAGGTCGCCAGCCAGCAGTTCGCCGGGGGAGCCACTTCCGCGATCACCGCGGGCGAGATGACCATCAGTCAGGGTGGCAAGACCTACAAGGTCGATGTGGCCAGCGGCGCCACGCTGCAGAGCGTGCGTGACCAGATCAACAAGGAGCTGGGTGCCAGCGGCATCTCCGCCAACATCGTCAACGAGGAAGGTGGCGCACGGCTCGTGCTCAGCTCCACCACTACCGGCGCCGGCACCGATATTTCCGTAAGCGGCATTGCTGGGCTGGAAATCGACGGCACTGCACAGATGTCCGGTACGGGGGCGGGCTATATCACCGCCCTGGCCCAGGATGCCGAGCTGACCATCGATGGCCTGAAGGTCAAGAGCGCGAGCAATACCATCAGCGACGCCATCAGCGGCATGACGCTCGAGGTCACGGGCGTCAGTGCCAAGGCCGCTGACGGTAGCCGTTCGCCGACGGCGCTTACCATCGCCGCGGACAACGAAGGCCTGAAGAAGTCGGTGCAGAGTTTCGTCGATGCCTACAACACGCTGCAGAAGGCGATCACCTCGCTGACCACCAGCAGTCGCGACGAAAACGACAACCTGGTGCTCGGTCCGCTGAGCAACGATCCGACCACTCGTTCCCTGGTAGGTGACATTCGCAAGGTGCTGAGCGAAGTCGGCTCTGGCGATAAACTCACTTCCCTGAGCCAGCTGGGCATCAATACCCAGAAGGACGGAACTCTTGAGTTCAACAGTACCAAGTTCACGGCGGCGCTGAACGACAAGAAGCTCGGCCCCGAGATCCAGGAGTTGTTCACTGGCAGCAACGGTGTCTTCGAGCGGATGAACAAGGCCATCGATCCGTACAACAAGACCGATGGCAGCCTGGCGACGCGCAAGTCCAACCTGGACAAGGCCGCCAAGAACCTGTCCGATCAACAGGCTGCCCTGGACCGCCGTACCGAATCGTTGACCGAGTCCCTGACCAAGAAGTACGTCGCCCTGGACACCGCCCTGGGCAAGATGAAAGCCCAGGCCGACCAGATCACCTCGATCTTCGAAGCGATCAACGCCCAAGCCAAGAAGTCCTGATCGACACCTGGTGCCAAAAGCCCGGCAGCGTCACGTTCGACGCGCCGGGCTTTTTGCTTCCCCGCTAAAGTTTTTTGACGTACCGACGATACACAGGTATACGCAACCTTTTCGCTGCAACGAGGTAGATCCATGAACCCGATGTTGGCCCTTCGGCAGTACCAGAAAGTCAATGGTGTGGCGCAGACCTCCGAGGCCAGCCCGCACCGTCTGGTGCAGATGCTCATGCAAGGCGGCCTCGATCGCCTGGCCCAGGCCAAGGGCGCCATGGCGCGCAACGATATCGCCCAGCGCGGCATCCTGATCGGCAAGGCCATCGACATCATCGGCGGCCTGCGCGAAGGGTTGGATCTGGAAAACCATGCCGACAGCCTGGCCGACCTGGACAGCCTATATACCTACATGAGCCGGCGCCTGGTCGAGGCCAACGTGCAAAACGATCCGGCGATCATCGATGAAGTGGCGCGCCTGCTGATCACGGTCAAGGAAGGCTGGGACGCGATTGGCGACCCGTCGCCATCCATCTGATTGGGAGATTGCCATGAGCGAGGTGATCGAGCGTATAGAGCAGACCCGTGAGGCGCTGCTGGCGGCACTGGATAGTCGGGATTGGGATACGATTGGCGAGCTCGATCTCGAGTGCCGGCTGTGTGTCGATGAGGTGCTGGTCGAAGCCTCGCTCAATGAGGAAGCGGTAAGGGGCAGTCTAGAGCAGCTGCTCGGCGTTTATCGGCAACTCATTGAAATTGCAAGTGGTGAACGTCAATCGATAGTCGACGAGATGACGCAGATTCGTCAGGCGAAAAATGCCGCAAAGGTATACCATTTGTTCAGCTGACGCTGGACGGTATAGAAAAACGCGCCATTAATTTGACAGTGTGCGTTTTTTTAACTTAACTAGTGACTGTTTTCGCAAATTCAGACGTCCGAGCACTGATCATCCAGTCGGAATGATGTCGAGCACGCCCTCGGGCGTCGAAATGACTAGGGAAGTTCCTAACGCATGTGGCGTGAAACCAAGATCCTCTTGATCGATGACGACAGCGAACGCCGCCGCGATCTGGCGGTGGTCCTGAATTTCCTCGGCGAGGAAAACCTCTCCTGCTCCAGCCTGGATTGGCAGCAGGTGGTCGAGTCGTTGTCTTCCAGTCGTGAAGTGCTGTGCGTACTGATCGGGACTGTGAATGCTCCGGCAAGTCTCCTGGGGCTGCTTAAGACAGTGGCTGGGTGGGATGAGTTCCTTCCGGTTCTGCTTTTAGGTGAAATTTCTTCTGCGGAGTTCCCCGAGGACCTGCGACGCCGGGTGCTGTCGAACCTCGAGATGCCGCCGAGCTACAGCCAGTTGCTCGACTCCCTGCACCGTGCCCAGGTCTATCGCGAGATGTACGACCAGGCTCGCGAGCGCGGCCGCCAGCGCGAGACGAACCTGTTCCGCAGCCTGGTCGGTACCAGCCGGGCGATCCAGCATGTGCGGCAGATGATGCAGCAGGTGGCCGACACCGACGCCAGCGTGCTGATCCTGGGTGAGTCCGGGACCGGCAAGGAAGTGGTGGCGCGCAACCTGCACTACCATTCCAAACGCCGCGAGGCGCCGTTCGTGCCGGTCAACTGCGGGGCGATCCCGGCCGAGTTGCTCGAGAGCGAGCTGTTCGGCCACGAGAAGGGTGCCTTCACCGGGGCGATCACCAGCCGGGCCGGGCGTTTCGAGTTGGCCAATGGCGGCACCCTGTTCCTCGACGAGATCGGCGACATGCCGTTGCCGATGCAGGTCAAGCTGCTGCGCGTGCTGCAGGAGCGTACCTTCGAGCGGGTCGGCAGCAACAAGACCCAGAGCATCGACGTACGCATCATCGCCGCGACCCACAAGAACCTCGAGACGATGATCGAGGAGGGGGCTTTCCGCGAGGACCTGTACTACCGCCTGAACGTCTTCCCCATCGAGATGGCGCCATTGCGCGAGAGGGTCGAGGATATCCCGCTGTTGATGAACGAGCTGATCTCGCGCATGGAGCACGAGAAGCGGGGCTCGATCCGCTTCAATTCGGCCGCGATCATGTCGCTGTGCCGCCATGGCTGGCCGGGTAACGTGCGTGAGTTGGCCAACCTGGTCGAGCGCATGGCGATCATGCATCCGTACGGGGTGATCGGCGTTTCCGAGCTGCCGAAGAAATTCCGCTACATCGACGATGAAGACGAGCAATTGGTCGACAGCCTGCGCAGCGACCTGGAAGAGCGCGTGGCGATCAACGGCAATACCCCGAACTTTGCAGGCCACGCCATGTTGCCGCCTGAAGGACTGGACCTGAAGGACTACCTGGGCAGCCTGGAGCAAGGGCTGATCCAGCAGGCCCTGGACGACGCCAATGGCATCGTCGCGCGAGCCGCGGAGCGTTTGCGCATTCGCCGCACCACCTTGGTGGAGAAGATGCGCAAGTACGGCATGAGCCGGCGGGATGGGGAAGAGCAGGCGGAAGGTTGACGCAGATCGCTGCGTTACACCGCCTGACTGCACCATCGGGTTTGCAAGGGCTGCGAAGCGGCCCCAAAGACGGCTATCGAAGGCTTGACTGACATTAGAGCAATGTCTGCACAGGTTCGGTATTGTCCCGAGAAGCAGTGAGAGCCTTCGAGGCCTGGGGCTGCCTTGCAGCCCATCGCCGGTAAACCGGCTCCCACAGGGGGCTCTGCAAGCCCCATCATCTGTGATCGACTCGACCCCTTGTGGGAGCGGGCTTGCCCGCGAATAGGCCGGAACAGCCAACCAAAAGGCCATTGCCTTGCCCCGCCTTGCCCCAGCAGGCGCGCAGCGACCTGCCCGGCTCTTGATCTTGTCGCACGCCAGCTCAGGCGCCGCCAATCGCGACTTCAGGAGGCCGAGCAGAGGCATTGCGTAGTGAGGTGACGGCCATGGATGGCCGTCAAGCGCTGCGGGCCAGGACGGCCCGTCAGCGCGGTCCTCACGGGAGCAATGCCGGCGCGAGGGAACCCCGGAGCGCAGCGTAGGGGCCGTATGATGGAGCAGGCGGTTTTTGCTGGACCTGTCCCGTGACAGCGGACGCCAAGATAGCGATCTAAGTA